>JAUYEQ010000236.1 GCA_030691295.1 Bacteroidota bacterium | reverse complement strand
AATGTAAACGGTGAAATTACCGGTGGACGTTCGTCTATCACAGGAATGGAAAGCGTTGAAGAAGCGATGGACTTGGCAAACATCCTGAAATCGGGAAAAATGCCTGCACCTGCCATCATCATTGCTGAAGATGTTGTTGGCCCGTCATTGGGTAAAGAAGCAATCAACAGTGGTATGTGGTCATTCATAATAGCCTTTATTCTGATTCTTGCATACATGCTGTTCTTCTACAGTAAAAAAGCAGGTATGGCTGCCAACGTTGCCCTACTCGTAAACATGTTCTTCCTGATCGGAATACTCGCTTCCATCGGAGCAGTTTTAACATTGCCTGGTATTGCCGGTATAGTATTGACACTGGGTATGGCCGTTGATGCCAACGTGTTGATATATGAACGTGTTCAGGAAGAAATGATGGCCGGAAAGTCGTTAAAACTTGCGGTGCATGATGGATTCAATGCTGCCTATTCCGCAATTATTGACGGACAGGTGACTACCTTATTGACAGGTATTGTACTTTACATGTTTGGTTCAGGCCCTATCAAAGGTTTTGCAACAACATTGATTATCGGTATCGTGACTTCCTTGTTCACTTCAATATTTATTACCCGGTTGATTTTTGAACGTCAGCTTAGTAAGAACAAGTCAATCACTTTCACCACCAGCTTAACCAAAAACTGGTTACGTTTCACCAAATTTCCATTCCTTGCAAAACGGAAAATTTCCTATTTCGTTTCCGGAACCTTGATCGTTATTTCGTTTATTTCGTTTGCCTTTCATGGATTTCAGTTAGGTATCGACTTCAAGGGTGGCCGTACTTATGTGGTAAGTTTTGATAAAAACGTACAAGTTGCCGATGTGCAAAGTGCTTTGTCCACAGTTTTCGACCATACTCCTGAAGTGAAAACCTATGGAAATGCAAACACTGTGCGTATTACCACCACCTATAAAATCGACGACCTGAGCGAAGATGCCGACAACCAGGTAGAAGAAGAAATGTATCAGGGATTAAAAAATGCCGGTTTTATTGGAGATATCTCAAATGACACTTTCTCCAAACTTAACCTTAAAAGTTCCCAAAAAGTTGGCCCGACAATTTCTGACGACATTACAAAGACTGCTATAATTGCGGTGTTGCTTTCTTTATTAATGATCTTCCTATATGTTGCCATAAGGTTTAAAAACTGGCAGTATGGTTTAGGTGGTTTACTTTCACTTGCCCACGATGCCACTATTACCCTGGGAGTGTTCTCTATCTTTTATCAGATTGCACCTTTCTCAATGGAAGTCGATCAGGGATTTATCGCAGCAATCCTTACTGTTATCGGATTTTCAATCAACGACACGGTGGTAGTTTATGACCGTATCCGCGAATACATTCACATCTATCCGAAACGATCATTGGCCGATAATATGGACCATGCAATGAACACGACACTTCGCCGTAGTTTCAGTACCAACCTGACAGTTTTAATTACATTGCTTGTAATTTTCCTATTCGGAGGTACTTCAATGCAGGGATTCACATTCGCACTTTTGATTGGTTGTTCCATTGGTTCTTATTCAACAGTGATGATCGCTGCTCCGATGGTTTACGATACCATTAGAAAAGTAAAAAAAGTAGATAAACTGTAAACCTGCAGTGCTAAAATAATCCTGAAGCAGGGATTTCATAAGTCAACCGACGGATGGAATTCCTGCTTCTTTTTTTTTGTATTAAATACCTGATCGGAACAATCATTCTTACACATCTGCAACCGTTGTTCCCTGCAAGTTTGTATATTTGCTGAAATTTTAAAAATGGTCAACCATTTAATTTATTTATATTATGGGTGGAAGTGAGATTGTACTAATCATTTTTGTTGCCTTGTTATTTTTTGGTTCGAAAGCCATTCCGGATGTTGCAAAAACTTTGGGCAAAGCCATGCGCGAATTCCAAAAAGCCACCAACGAAATCAAACGCGAAATCAATGACGCCGGAGGAAGCGTTGGTGATGATATCCGCGATATAAAGTCAACCATTCAGGGAGCACGAACCGACATTGAAGACGGTATCAAAAAACATACGAGCGAGATAAAAAGTGACATTCAGGAAATAAAAAACGATGTGCAAAAAAGTACTGATACTATCACTACTGAAGTTAAAAAAGAGACCGACAACATCACTGCAACTATCAATGATGAAGTTAAAACCGTAAACGATTGATCAGGGTTGAAAACATAAAAAAATCGTTTGGTGAACTTCAGGTTCTGAAAGGAATTGACCTGAAAGTTCCAACCGGAAAACTTTATTCGATCGTTGGTCCCAGCGGCGCCGGAAAAACCACCCTTCTTCAGATCATCGGTTCGTTGAGCCAACCCGACTCCGGAAATGTGTTCATCAACAATCAGAATATTTCGGCAATGAACGAGCGGCAATTGGCCGATTTCAGAAACCGCAGAATCGGTTTTGTTTTTCAGTTTCACTATTTATTGCCTGAATTTTCTGCCCTCGAAAATGTATGCATCCCGGCCTTCATCGCTAAAACTCCTAAAAAGGAAGCCGAAGCAAAAGCACGTGAATACCTCGATTTTTTGGGTCTGTCGCACCGGCTTAACCACAAACCCGGTGAACTGTCGGGAGGAGAACGCCAACGTGTGGCAGTAGCACGGGCGCTCATCAATAATCCATCGGTGATACTGGCCGACGAACCTTCAGGAAACCTCGACACAAAAAACCGCGAAGACCTGCACGAATTGTTTTTCACCCTCCGCGACAAGTTTAAACAAACCCTCGTGATAGTGACGCACGACGAAAGTTTTGCTGCACAAAGCGATGCCATTATCAGGATGAAAGATGGATTGATCGAAGCTTAAAAAGTGTTCAGTCGCAGTCGCAGTTTTCAGTAATCATTCTCATCGATGAAAAATTAAAATTGAAAAAGATATCCAATACCCAATATTAAATATCCAAAGTTACGCCCCAACCTGGAACCTGAAATTTGGAACTTGAAACTTGAAACTGTTAGCAGGGAGCATGGAGCAGGGAGCATGGAGCATGGAGCATCGGGCATGGAACCCGGATCGGCACGCAACTTGAAACTTGAAACTGTTAGCATGGAGCATGGAGCATGGAGCATGGAACCCGGATCGGCACGCAACTTGAAACTTGAAACTGTTAGCATGGAGCATGGGGCATCGGGCATGGAACCCGGATCGGCACGCAACTTGAAACTTGAAACTTTGAACTTGAAACTTGAAACATGGAATTAGTAACCTTTTTAGACCAGAAATACCTTTCATTCAATCACCCTGCTTTTATTGAAACCGACCCGATTCAGGTTCCTGCCCTGTTTACCACCAAAGAAAATATCGAAATTGCAGGATTCCTTGCTGCAACACTGGCCTGGGGACAACGGCCAACCATTATCCGCAATTCACTGAAACTGGTTGCACTCATGAACAACAATCCCATTGAATTCCTGCTGAATACTCCGGAAGAAGAATGGGACATTTTTTCAGATTTCAAACACCGTACGTTTAATGGCACCGACTGTCTATACTTCATGAAGTCGCTACGAAATATTTACCAAAACCATGGCGGGCTTGAACAAGTTTTTACGGAAGGCTATCAAATTGACCAAACCACTTACAGCGCATTAATTTATTTCAGGAAAGTGTTTTTTGAGTTGGAACACGAACACCGCACCGAAAAACATGTTTCGGATGTGCTGAAAGGTGCAGCTGCAAAACGGTTGAATATGTTCCTGAGATGGATGATCCGAACCGACCATTCGGGTGTTGACTTTGGTTTGTGGAAACAGATTCCAGCCTCAGCGCTGATGCTTCCGCTTGATGTCCATACCGGAAATGTTGCCCGCAAACTCGGATTACTTACACGCACTCAAAACGATTGGCGTGCCGTTGAAGAAATTACTGCCAAACTCCGGGAATTCGATTCGGATGATCCCATCAAATATGATTTTGCGCTGTTCGGGCTGGGAGTGTTTGAAAAAAGCCTCTTCCCCAGCCCTTCTCCAAAGGAGAAGGGAGTTTTGCGATAAACATATTTACAGACTTAACATTCAACGATAAATATCCTGATTTTGCAGTATCTAAAAGCCCCTCTTGAGGAGGGGTTTGGGGAGGCCTTAATTAAACCAATAGCTCAGTTTCAGCACCAATGCCCGGTTTCTTGAATTCCAATCGCCCGTATAATAGTTGTCGGTATAAACGATAAACAAATCGGAAACCGGCTGATACCGCCACTGAAACCTCATATTTATATTCATATTGTCGATTTGCTCGTTGTACTGAACAAATGTGGAAAAGAAAACCTTGTCGCTCAAAGTCAGGTCGAGTTTTGGACCAATCAGCCAAAACCTAGCCCGCTCGAAAGGCGCAGGAAGATTGATGTCGTTGTATGAAAAATTTACTGTCATGTTCAGATAGGGCTGATAACGGTAGGTCACCTTCCCCTCCAAAATACTGATCTTTCCGCTGTAAAAACCACCTTTAGCAACTGTTGCCGAATAATTAAGGATGGATCGGGTGTCAGAAAAATACTCGAGAAACAATGCATTCGTTGAATATTCAGCACCTTTTTTCAGTACTGTCTGGCTAATGTGTGTCGGATCAAAATCCTTGTCAAGACGGGTGTAAAAATCCATGAAGCCCGCATCAAGTATAGACCGGTTGCTAAATTCAAATTTATACATCAGGGTAAATTCATGGTCAATCTGATTGTATCCGGAATCAAAAAAGTAATCAGCCTCAGCAACAAACCCATGACTCACCACCTTTTTATTGGGAACCCACAAAAAGCTAAATTCAGGATTTAACAGGTTATAGCCAGTCCGGCGAACATAACCTGATTCGGCGCTGTAATTTTCTCCAACACTGGCCTGTGCCATACCTGCGTGAATGCGGCGGGTGTTATAAGTCAGCGACGAGCCCTGCGCATATTGCTTTCCAGGATTTTCAGGACTAAACGAACGGTGATAAAATAATTTTCCGCTCCAGGCATTGTCCCTGCTGGCCAAA
>JAUYEQ010000233.1 GCA_030691295.1 Bacteroidota bacterium | reverse complement strand
TTTGGTAAGAATACGAAAGTGATGGAAAAAACTGTCAGGATTGTGAATCAATTAAATCCTGATTTGTTGTTGTTTACCGGTGATTTGGTAAATAATTTCAGCGAAGAAGCAAATGGATTTGAACCTTATCTGGAACAACTGTCGGCTAAATATGGAAAATATGCCATTCAGGGAAATCACGATTACGGAGACTACTCTGCCTGGCCTAATAGCGCAAGCAAGGGAATAAATTTACAACAGATTCAAAGCAGTTTAACAGATGCCGGTTTTATACTTTTGCTGAACCAATGGGAAAGAATTTCTGTGATGGATACCTCGTTTTCATTGATAGGTGTTGAAAACTGGGGTCATGCGCCATTTCCGCAATATGCAAATCTTGATGAAGCGATGAAAGGCATTCCTGATCAATCGTTTAAGATTTTAATGTCGCACGATCCTTCTCATTGGAAGTCAATTGTTGTTCCTCAAACTGATATTCCGCTGACACTTTCGGGTCATACACACGGCGCTCAATTTGGGATAAAAATTGCAGGGATCGAATTTAGCCCGATCTGGTTTAATCAGAAGCACTGGGGAGGTCTTTATAAGTCAGATAATCAACACCTTTACGTGAACAGAGGACTTGGAACAATTGGATTTCCCGGCAGGGTTGAAATGCGTCCTGAAATTACTGTTTTGACTCTTTACCGAACTACAAACCGTTGAAATCGATTGAAAACAGCAATTCAAATCTGAAACCTTTTGAATCCGGCAGATAAATCGACCTGACTCCGATGTCTATCGGAGCAAAAAATCTTAAAATATTCATATCGGATGTTAGTTCAATACCTAACGAATTCATTTCTAATTGGTAATGATTTGGAATTATTTTTTTATTCTTATCTAAAACTGGTACTGATAACCATGCATAATCATAAAATAGGGAAGTTTTTATACGTTTCAGGTAAGCCAGTCTGCCAAAACTTATATCAGGATAAGCCAATGGAATTCGGTAATCAACTGCCAGTGAATACATTTTATTATTTTGAAATCCCTGAAAACCGCGGGGAAACCGCACAAAGTTTGAAAAATTATGATTTTGGTTAAATATTTTTTCCTGATAGCCCTGATAAATTTTAATCCCGTCATTCTTTGTCAATCCGGGAAAATACAGCACCGATTGAATTCCGTAGATTGATCCAAGATTATTGCCAATAAATGGAGTGTGCCTGAAAATTGCATCAAATTGCTGACCCCATCTGGGCATTAGATTTTGACCAGATTGACGCAGTAAATGGTAATAATACAATCGATAGGTCAATGCATGATAATCACCTGAATAAAAACCATCAGGAGTTGATTTATTGTGAGTTACCTTATTGAAACTATATTTTATTTCAGGAAAAAGAGCTACTGAATACTTCCCTTTTGATAAATTTAATGGTAACCGGATATCTAAGTCAGCTTTAAATTCATTCCAGGAATATCGCTGAACTGTTGTATCGCTTCTGATAATCTGGTTTTGTTGATTGACGGTATTTGTGATTTGCAAATAATTGGCTGCTTCATCTCCATAAGACAATTCAGTATAAATTTCAGGAACCCAACCTAAATAATTGAATGCAGCACTGTACTTCCCGGTCCGGTCAGCAGTATTGTAATTATAACCAATTCTGGTTTCGGCGGTTCCAAGTTTATTTTGAGAAAATAGGGATGCGCCAGGTTTAATTTCATAGCTGTTAACATCAATATAAGCAGGCGCCCAACTATGGAAATTGAACAAATGTCCGAGTTTAGAATACTTTTTTGAAGGGTATTTTATTGAATCTTTATTGGCAAAATCCGGAATTCCATTTTCCTGAGATGCAAGAATATCAGCTAATTTATTCGACTTAAGATTGATATCAGCTATTTTAAAATGATTGCTTTTATCATTCAGATTTA
>JAUYEQ010000232.1 GCA_030691295.1 Bacteroidota bacterium | reverse complement strand
ACTGACATCGAATAATCGATGTAAGCAGTCTTCATTTGCTCTTCAATATTAATCTTGATAATTTTTTCGCCTTCAGCCATTTACTTCTCCTTTAAATAAATATTCTTTAAAAAAATTGACTGACAAAAATACAAAAATACTTATTGAATCAAGCGTTTTCCTTGCTTTTCATTGGTATTTAATGAATAAGATTTTAACAATGCAATGTTCGTAAAATCAGGAAATTAAACTCATAGCTGTTCAATAAATGTGTATTTTTGATTTTGGATTTTTATTATCAGGCTTTAGCATACCAACTTTTAGGAATAATTTTTGTTATTTAATGCAGAACTTAATAACGTGATTACAAATATGGATTCACAATTTTCACCACGCATCAAAGATGTTCTTTCATACAGCCGAGAAGAAGCAATACGACTGGGCAATGAAAGTATCGGATTAGAACATATTTTTCTGGGAATACTCAGAGATGGAGAAGGCATTGCAATCGAGATTCTTACAAATCTGGGTGTCAATCTGTCAGAGATTAAACAATCAGTTGAAGAAAAGCTCAGAACCGGAAAGGATATTGATTCTCAAGCTTCTGTTCAGTTGCTGAAGTCGGCTGAAAAAGCACTGAAGCTTGTCTATCTGGAAGCCAGGGCTTTTAACAGTGCTACAATAAGTACCGGTCATTTGCTACTTGCTTTGCTGAAAGATAAAGAAAGTCTGATCAGTAACATTCTTGGAGAGTATCACATCAATTATTATATCCTGAAATCGAGGCTGGAAGATTACAGACGACCTGAAGCAAAATCGGATTTTGGCGACGAAGACGATGATGCTGACGATAGTTTCCAGAAACCTGCAGGCGGCGGTCCGCCATCAGCCGCCAAGAAACCTGCAAACCCTAAATCGGATACCCCTGTTCTGGATAATTTTGGTGTCGATATTACCAAAGCTGCAGAAGAAAATAATCTGGATCCTATTATTGGACGGGAAAAAGAAATTGAACGTCTGGCTCAGATTTTATCGAGACGGAAGAAAAACAACCCGATTTTAATTGGAGAGCCTGGAGTTGGTAAATCAGCGATTGCAGAAGGACTTGCTCTTCGGATAGTTCAGAAAAAAGTATCGAGAATATTATTTGACAAAAGAGTTGTAAGTCTTGACATTGCTTCTATTGTTGCCGGTACCAAATACCGCGGGCAGTTTGAGGAGCGAATGAAGGCTATTTTAAACGAGTTGTCGAAAGTTAGCAACGTAATTCTTTTTATCGACGAAATACATACGATTGTTGGCGCTGGCGGAGCAACCGGATCGCTGGATGCAGCAAACATGCTGAAACCTGCTTTGGCACGTGGCGAAATTCAGTGCATTGGCGCTACTACTCTTGACGAATATCGCCAGCAGATAGAGAAAGATGGCGCGTTGGAAAGACGGTTTCAAAAAATTATGGTCGAGCCGACTTCTGTTGATGAAACAATAGAAATCCTGAATAACATTAAACAGCGGTACGAGGATCACCACAATGTATTTTATACTCCTGAAGCCATTGATGCTTGTGTAAAGCTGACTGCCAGGTATATAACTGACCGCTTTTTACCTGACAAGGCAATTGACGCACTTGATGAAGCGGGTTCACGCGTACACCTCCTGAATATCAATGTTCCCGACCGGATTGTAAAACTGGAAGAGAAGATTGAGAAAACACGCGAGGAAAAGATCAAAGCTGTCAAGAGTCAGAATTTTGAGTTGGCCGCCAATCACCGTGACAAAGAAAAAAATCTGTTACAGCTGCTCGAACAGGAAAAGGAAGAATGGGAAAAAGAACTGATTATTCACAGGGAAATTGTGACCGAAGACAAAGTTGCTGAAGTAGTTGCAATGATGTCGGGTGTTCCTGTTCAACGGATAGCCCAGGCAGAAGGGAAACGCCTGATGGATATGGCAAAACAGTTGACTGGCAGTGTTGTCGGTCAGAATGAGGCGATTACAAAAATTGTAAAATCAATTCAGCGAAACCGGGCTGGCCTAAAAGATCCGAATAAGCCAATTGGCACATTCGTTTTTCTCGGACCAACCGGGGTTGGAAAAACCCAGCTTGCCAAAGTTTTGGCTAAATATTTGTTCGACAGTTACGATTCGCTGATCCGTATTGACATGAGCGAATACATGGAGAAATTTTCTGTTTCGAGATTGGTTGGTGCTCCTCCCGGATATGTTGGTTATGAAGAAGGCGGTCAGTTAACCGAAAAAGTAAGGCGCAAACCCTACGCAGTAGTTCTTTTGGATGAAATTGAAAAAGCCCATCCAGATGTATTTCACCTTCTGCTTCAGGTTTTAGACGAAGGTCGTTTGACAGATAGCTTAGGGCGAAGCATTGATTTCAGGAATACCATTATAATTATGACCTCCAATATCGGCTCGCGTCAATTGACTGAATTTGGCCGTGGAGTAGGTTTCAACACGCAAAAACCTGCCGGAGAAGAAGGCGACCACGCGAAATACATTGTTGAAAAAGCACTTAAAAAAGCATTTGCACCCGAATTTCTCAACAGAATTGATGATGTGATCATGTTCAATCCTTTATCAAAAGAACATATTCATGAAATAATTGATATTGAATTGAAAGGCTTGTATGATAGGGTAAATGCGCTGAATTATAAATTGAAAATTTCAACTGCGGCCAAAGATTTCATTGCAGACAAAGGTTACGATGTGCAGTTTGGAGCACGGCCACTTAAAAGGGCTATACAAAAGTACCTTGAAGATGAAATGGCTGAAGTAATCATTAAAGCCTCTGTTGTCGAAGGCGATACCATTTCAGTAGGATTTGAAAAGAAAACTGAGAAAATTAAGATCAAGATATTATCGACGGTACCCAAAAAGATAGAATAATTGAACCAAAAAACCAGGTATTAAGCCTGGTTTTTTGGTTCAATTAAAAACTTCAAAGCCATCAGGGAGATATCATCCGATTGATGGCTTTCGTCTTCATAGGTCATGATGTTTTGCAATATATTGGTTACCACTTCTTTTGCACTTAAATCAGTCAATCGTTGTATGTTGCTTTTTAATTTTTCAATACCGTAATGTGTTCCCTCTGAATCCCTTGAATTGATCACACCATCAGTGTAAAATAGAATCAAATCGCCATATTGCAATTCAACTGTATTGCTTTTGTAAATTTTGTTTTTGTAAATTCCCAATGGTATCCCGTGGCTCTTTGACAAAGTTTGGACAGTACCGTCGGGGTGCAAAATATACGGATAATCATGGGCTGCATTGCAATAATCCATGATTCCTGTGTTGATATTTAAAATCCCGATAAATAGTGTCAGAAAATATTGATTGGGATTACGGTCACCTAATTCATTGTTAATTCCCTCAATGATCTCTTTGGACGACAATGCTTTGGAGTTGCTCCTGATTAAAGTACTGGCAATCGCCATGAAAAGCGAGGCAGGAATACCTTTTCCGGAAACATCGCCAATTGCGAACAGGATATGTTTATTATCAATGAAAAAATAGTCGTACAAATCACCACCGATTAATTCTGCCGGTTTGAGTATCGCGTATAAGTCAATTTCCGGATGTTCCTGAAATGCCGGGTATCCTGAAGGAATAATGTTTTGTTGAATTTCGTGCGCCGATTTTAGATCCTTTTCAAATTTAAGTTTCTCACTGGCAGTTTTTGTCTGCTCATCTATTAAAACTCCATATTTTGCCTGCCAGTCTTCAAGACTTTCGGCAAGCCTGTTTATTTCATTTTTCGATTTTTTTTCCTTACCGGCAACAGATGTAAAACGTTGAATTGCATCGGTTATACGGGCCAAAGGTTCAAGCAATCGTTTGAATACAAACATATTTACAAGGAATAAAATCAAAATACCAATTCCTGAAACCATCAATATTACTTGAAAAACGACTCCAATTTCCTTAAACAGTTCCTTTTCAGGAATTACTATTATAATCGTCCATTTTGAATTTGATAAAGGAGCATAATAATACCATGCCTTCTGCATATTCAGATGCTCCGAAATGCCATGACTCGCTCCTCTCCTACCATTCAAAATATCCGACTTAACTTTCTGTATATCATTATTGAAAATGAGAGATGGTGTTTCAAAGAGATTTTTTTTGAGAATCCAATCATTTCTTGGATGGGTAATAACGTATCCGGACTGAAGAATAATAAATGAATATCCATTTTCTCCAATTTTTATCTCCGAAAGCATTTGATTCATTTGTTGAAGTGAAATCGCACATGAGACTATTCCGCCAATTTCCTTTGTTTCAGGATAATATATTGGCATTTTGTAGGAAACCAATAAATTTGTAGTGTCAAACCTGTAATAAAACGGATCTGACCATGCTCCATTCTGTATTGTTCCATTACCGGATTTCATTTCTGAAATAAATTGTCCGGTATTCAAAGTATCTGCTTCAATAGTATTCAGTCCTGATTTATTTGACGAAAATTTCAAAAGTTGTTTTTGCTCATTGTCAATTAGTTCAATATAAATACTCTCCAATATTTCGTTTGAAACCAGAACCTGATTCATGAGAAAATCCAGATCGTTTTGTTTGTGAAAATACAGTGCCTGGT
>JAUYEQ010000226.1 GCA_030691295.1 Bacteroidota bacterium | reverse complement strand
TTGCCGTTTGCCTTTAGGCAACGGACATGAATGGCGATCCGGAAATCCGTCCGCGCAAAATGGAATTCAAGGCATTAATCAATTTTCGGACGGAAAGAAATTAACGATAAAAGTTTTAACAACTAAAAGAGAATTCAAAATGAACCTCATGTATAAATCAATTATTTGTTACATCATTATTTTGACCGGAATCGCAAAAATTGGTGCTGCACAAAATACATCAGAAAACCGCATCACCGTTTTCACCATCGGCGATTCAACCATGGCAAATAAAAAGGCGGAGGTTGCTCCTGAAACCGGCTGGTGCCAGGTGTTCCCTGAATTTGTAGATGAGACAGTAGAAATTAAAAACCGGGCGGTGAATGGCAGAAGTTCCAAAAGTTTTATTTCTGAAGGAAGATGGAAAGCTGCACTTGATTCATTAAAAACCGGCGATTATGTGTTCATACAGTTTGGTCACAACGATCAGAAAAATCAGGATTCGACCCGATACACAGAACCATTTACCAGCTACCGGAAAAATATGGAGCGTTTTGTGCGCGAAACCCGCGATAAAGGCGCAACTCCCATTCTGTTTACTTCCATTGTTCGCCGGAAATTTGAAAATGGTTTTTTGACCGATACACATGGAAATTATTCGGCAGTTGTGAGGTTGATAGCTGCTGAAATGAATGTCCCCTTAATTGATTTGCAGTTGCTGACTGCCGGGGCTGTTACTGCTTTGGGCGATGAAGCTTCAAAACAAATTTACCTTTGGACTTCGACAACCGACAAATTTCCGGAGGGACGAAAAGACGATACCCATCTTTCAGTTGAAGGTGCAAGGCTGGTGGCCAAACTGGCAGCACAACAGTTGATGTTGCTTGATAACTCGCTGGCGAAACAAATTAAGAAGTAAGCGATTAAACTGCCAAGTGCATTAACATTTACCGACACACGAAGACAACAATTAACTGGCAATTCCTTGCGATCATTAAAACTTGCATATTTATCAAGTTTTAATGATTTAATAAGCTACCATATAAACGACAAGCGAGCGTTTGGCAACATTACAAAATTTGTAGCTTCCAACATTGGCAGCCCGCTTTCGCCCGGGAATATTGCAAAAACATTAAAACAAGACGGACAAAGCACACACAATACCACCGTTGAAAAATATTTGGAATATTTAGTCGCAAGTTTTGTGTTTTACAAAGTAAACCGCTTCGATTTAAAAGGTAAAAAACAATTGGCAACACAAGAAAAATACTATTTGGTTGATGCTGGGTTGCTCAATATTTTGGTGGGAAAAGAACGCACAACAGACAGAGGGCATATATTAGAAAATGTTGTTTTCCTTGAACTGCTTCGCAGAGGCAACAAAATATGGACAGGTACAACACGAAACAACGAAGTGGACTTTGTGTGCAAAACCACGACGGGCGACATTGAATATTATCAGGTTGCCTGGCAAACGGCGAGTGAAGGCACAGTAGAACGTGAGTTTGGTGCATTAGAAAAAATCAACGACAATTACCCTAAATTTTTGCTCACGACAGACTCCTTTACACAAAACAGAGGCGGCATACAGCATTTGAACGTTTTTAACTGGCTACTTGACACTGATGAAAAATAAGAAAAACCACTGGCTATAATCAGAGCTACCACTACCGCCACCCGCCTGTATGGAATTTTGGCAGATTATCTCTTCTTGTAAAAGGAATACCTTAAATTCAGGATTAAAGGAAATTCGTCGAAGGATTTTGATCTGTTGATTATTGGAATATGATATTCTTTTACGCCATATTGATACCCCAATTCAACAGCATATCCTTTTAGATTGATGCGTTTACTATACCATTCTTTGCCTATCAATAATCCTACAACCGGTAAACTTATCTTGGTATCAATCTCTTCTATGTCAACCTTCACCCATTTCCATTTGCCAACAAATCCAAAGTAGGTGCGGTCGGTGCGGTTGTATATGATTGTTCGAAGAAACTTAAATCCGGCCTCAACATCATTGGGTTTAAAACTGCCAATTTCAGAAGAAGGCCCTGTGAAAAGTTCAAACCCGGTTGTTTTGGATGTCCAGATACGCACATTCGGCTTAAAACTAAGTACTGAAAGTTCTGCCCCATATCCTGACATTTTCTGTGCAAATGAATTTATTCCGAAGAAAAACAGTAGTATAAATAGAGATATTGCCCGCATAATGTTTTTGATTTTAATTTCCCAATATTTTCAAAGCATCCATATTCATTTTATTCTGAATGTTTTTTGCTTCAGGAGTGTATAGAAATTCAAGTTCAGTTTTGAAATAGTCGATAATTTTTCCGCGCACCATTTTCGCCATCGAATTGAGCAAGTGGTTTTGGTCTGTAAATGCTTCAGGAAGAATTGCGATGGTGGCAGGCAGCCAACGTTCAGGAAATGAATTTTCGAATTTTCCACCTGATTTGTAGGCATCAACTTCCTGTTGGATTATTTTCAGCGCTTCGGCCCTGCCTTCATCAGTTGCGGCAGTGAATCCGCGTTTTTCAAGTTCTCGGTTAATGGCGGCCATGTTGGGCACAATCATTCCTGAAGTATAAGCGTTCTGATTGTTGTACAGCATGCATTGATCAATGAAGGAAGACTGATCAATCAGGGCTTCTTCAATTCCTTCAGGACTGAATTTTTCGCCATCGCTTCCTATCAGCAAACTTTTAAAGCGACCAAGAACATAAAGGAATCCATCCTTGTCCATGTAACCCATGTCGCCGGTGTACAACCATCCGTCTTTGACCGTTTCTTCCGTTGACTTTGGATTTTTCCAATACCCTTTCATCACGTTTTCACCTTTCACCACTATTTCGCCCTTTTCACCCAGTGGAAGTTCGTTTCCGTCCAAATCGCAGATTTTTAGCTCCATGTATTTTACCGGTCGGCCCGAAGAACCGAATTTGATGGCATGTAGTGCATTCGACGAAATAACCGGTGAAGCTTCTGACAGTCCGTATCCCTGGCACATGGGCATTCCGATGGCATAGAAGAACCGTTGTAATTCGAGGTCGAGCAATGCTCCGCCGCCAACAAATAAATTAAGGTTGCCACCAAATCCTTCACGGATTTTCGAAAACAGAATCTTGTCGTAGAGTTTTAATAATGGCTTGTAAATCATTTTTTCACCTTTACCACGATCCCATCCGTGACCATTGTATTCGTACGCAATTTTAAGTGCATGTTTAAACAACTTTTCAATGACAGGACCTTTTTGCCTGATGCCGGATTCGATTCCCTTTCTGAAGTTTTTTGCTACTGCCGGAACACTCATCAGAACGTTCGGCTGAATTTCCTTTATATTCTTTGGTATATTCTTCAAGGTTTCTGTGGGAGTTTTACCAATCTCAAGAGAAGCAACACTTGCCCCATTGTACATGAAACAATACAGGCAGGCTGTATGTGCGAACGAATGATCCCACGGGAGGAAAGCCAAAGTCTTCCATTCCGGAGTGATTTCCATCAGTGTATTTGCCTGAACAACGTTGGCCGCATAGTTTAGCTGAGTGAGCATAATTCCCTTTGGATCAGCTGTTGTTCCTGAGGTATAGGAAATATTTGCAACATCGTCTTCTTGTATGTTTTTGTAAATTGCTTCAAAATCTGACAAATTGGTTTTCATGTATTGGTCGCCCAAAGCCAAAACCTGATCGTACGAAATGTCGTTGGCGCCCGGATTCTCTTTTCCATCCATGTAAATCACTTTTTCAAGTTCCGGAAGTTCATTTCTGATTTCTTCAATTTTAGAGGCATGTCCTTTCGAAACTACAATCATTTTGCTTCCGGAATGGGCGAGCCTGAATTTTAACTCGCTTCCCGAATCAAGTCTGACCGATAGCGGAACATTGATTCCCCCGGCATACAAAACGCCCAATTCAGAGATGATCCATGCATTTCGTCCTTCAGCAATCAACCCAATTCGATCGCCTTTTTGAACTCCAAGGGCAACCAGACCTGCCCCGAAACGAAGAACCAAATCGTGGGTTTGCCTGTAAGTAGTCCCTTCGTATTTTCCATCGTGTTTTTCCCAGAGGTAAATGTTGTTGGGATATTTAGCAACGCTGGTTTCAAAAAGTTCGATGATTGTTCTCATGGCGTTTAAGTTTTAGATCAAAAGTATCCAAATGTACAAAATGAATTTCAATTACTTATTTTTCAAAATCCGAAGTACAATGTCCTCCTGAAATTCAGGACAAACAACTGTTGCAGACAGATTTTTTGCTGTTAGATTTCCAGTACTAATTGAAATTCCTGTCAACGTATTTACCCATTCAGCCGTATATTCTCCATCAGGAAGTGTCAGTTTAATTTCAGCCAGATTTCCTTTATCAAGATAAATGTCATATTGCTTTCCGGTTTCAGCCAAAACCTGAAATTCAGTCACATTTCCTTTAACGACCTGCAAAATGGAATTGGCAGGTTTCATCCGAATGAAGTCGAAACTTTCGATGAAAGCTTTCATGATTTTCAATTGTTTACGGAATTCAGGATGCCCCCAACCAGGCGTTCCGGCGTCAATTACGTGCGTGCCGCCTTCTTTGCCAACGATAAACGAATAATCAAGATTGTTGTACAACGCTCCGCCAGCCAGCATAAACTTCCAGGCTTGTGAACGGTAGAGAAAATCTACCTTTGGCATAAAACCGGTTTCATCGAGCCCGATTGCTTTTTTTAGCCCGAGGTTTTCAGAAGCCGCCGCCGGATATGCATAATGAAAATTGAAAATCGATATGTTCGGGTCAGGATTTTCAATTTTGCCCCTGAAATTGCTGATATTCTGGGCAATCAGATGTTTGATGGGGAGGTTGATCTCTTCTTCTGCAATGATTTGGGCAATTCGTTTTTGCCATTCCAGCGACTCATCTTTCGCTGTTTCAACCAGTTTTTGCCAGGCAAAAGGATGGGTTAATGAATCTGTTTCGGCAATTTTCTCAACCAAATTCGGATTGTCGGACCAAGGTTCGTTTTGTATCTCGAAAAATATATTCCCGAAAGCGTTCAATTCCTGAACAACTTTCCGTACATATTTTTCCTGAACATCCATCAATCGCCCGTTATTGATGGTATTGACCTGCTTGAACGAAATTGAATCGAATTGCTGAATGTTATTTTTCGGGTTAAACGGGCTGGTTTTCCACTGGTGATTGGTGTAATAAGAAGTAAACAGGGTGACTTCCACAACAATTCCGTTTTCGGAAGCCGCCGCGACAAACCCTTTCAGGCGACTGAAAAAAGCTTTATTCCACTGATTTAGATCGTATTTCCCGGTGGCCGGATTTTTTATCCACGGTGTCACCCAACTTTTCGGTTTCGGATTCATCGTATTATTTCGGATTCCAAACAGGTTATCGCCTATCTCGGAATACGGGCCGAGAAAAATCCGGGTGTAGTTTAGTCCTTCTTTTTGGAGGGTTTGCAGGTATTTCGAGTAGTCAAAGTCGGCATTCATCACTGCGCCGTAATGTTCTCCGGAAGTTACCAGAATGGTTGGTTTACCCTGAAACAGAAAGTAATTGGAGTTTTCAGGATGAAGGCTGATGACATCCGGTTTCACAGGCAATTTGGACTGGCAACCAATCAGAAGAATCAATAAAAAAGCGAATGGAAGCTTGGATAGGTTTTTCATGGTTTGATAGTTAGGTTTAATTCAGATAAAAACATTAAAAATCTTCTAACATTAGGAAATCGCCGATGTACAAATGTTTGATTCCTTCAAAGGTATTTCCCGTAAAGCGATCATTGGTAATCACCATTTTGGGGTAGTTGTCAGGAATTTTCAAGAGATTCCCAAATTCCCGTTGAATCGTTGTTTCTTCAATAAGTTGGAGCGCTACCTGAATATAAATTTTTTCCGCCCTTTTTTCGCAGATAAAATCGATCTCATTTGAACCCATTGTTCCAATTTTTATACTAAAACCCATGTATAACAAGTGGTTATAAACCAAGTTTTCAATAATCTTTCCGGCATCCTGCGGTTTATAACCAACAATGATATTTCGGAGCCCTAAATTTTCGAAATAATACTTCTCGCCTATAGAGAAAATACGCTTTCCAATCATATCGTAGCGTTCGACTTTATGAACCAGAAAGGCATTGGTCAAATAACTTACATA
>JAUYEQ010000225.1 GCA_030691295.1 Bacteroidota bacterium | reverse complement strand
GGACGAAATGGGAACTAATCCCGTTTCTCCTATCCGATTTTAATATTGAAGTGCGCAATAACAACTTTTCATTAGAATATTTGTTATTGCTCCATCGAAACATGATGATGTTCTCATTTTTTAATTACTATTGCACTTGTATGGAATTATTAAAAAAGATAGTTTTTTTTATTGTTTTCTTTTTCACACTTGCTCAGGCAATGGGGAATTCAAATTTTCGTTATGAGCAGAAATTGTTTGTGATTGAGAATCATGAAAATGAACAGGCTCCTGTGGGTGAAATATTTGCCTTTGAATTTGACGAGCCTGAAGATCAGAGTTCAATAATTACATTTATACCATGCACTTGTTTTTCAATTATAGAACAAAGAATTATTGAAAATAAATGTCATTTTCACAATTCATTCAACCACGCTTTCTGGCAGCCGCCTAAATAATCCTGACTAATTATTCACCTTAACTAGATTACCCCGGATAAAACTTCGATACCAACTACTGTTGTGGTATTGAGATTGAAGTTTACAGAGCAGGCCGTTCCTGTTCTTTTACCTCTGTTGAATAACAGAATGAAAATAGCGAAGATGAAGACAATCTTTTCTATTTGTATGAATAATGAAGAATAGATTGATAGCAAGAGTAAGGATTATGAGCAGATATGAGAAATTAGTTGTGTTGAACCGTTATTACAGAATAACAAAATTTTATGATTTTTTAAAAAGTACCGCTATCAAAGGAGGACTGGTAATACTTCTGTTTGTTGCTGTATTTGTTGTGTTGGAGTATTTTTTCTTTGATTTTAATGCATTGCTGAATACAGTGGTTGAAACCTTTTCAACTACCTCAGTTTTTTTGACTTTTTTGATTTCCGAAACTTTTTTCGGATTGCTTCCGCCGGAACTTTTTATCGCTTGGAGTGCGAAATCAGTCACGCCTTGGTTGTTCTTGTTTATTATTGCGGCCCTGTCATATATAGGTGGTATTTTTGCGTATTTTATTGGCAATCAATTTAACCGAATTCCTATAGTGAAGAGGCATATTGAGTTGAAAATTTCAGCACACCTTGTTCGTTTGCGTAAATGGGGTGGTATTTTTGTTTTTGTTGGCGCAATGCTTCCTGTGCCCCATTCAGTGGTGAGTTTTGCCTGCGGTTTAATCAAATACGATATAAAAAACTATTTGGGCTGGGCTCTTTTCCGGTTTGTAAGGTTTTGGGTTTATGCCCTTGTACTTTTTCAGGTATTTTAATATTTTAGCCTGGCCAGTTCTTTCACCTTTGCCCATACCCCGTCATCAACCGGAATGCCCAATTCCATATTTTGATGCCGGGTTTTGAGCGATTGCTCGCCGGGATAAAATATTTCGCCGTTTTCTTTCTCCGGAACAGACGATTTGAGTTGTTCGATTGTTTCGCTTAACGCCTGATCAAAACCTCCTGCAAACGGAAGTTTTTCGTTTTTCAGGCGGGTAACCTGAAGCTTTCCGTAGGAATATTGCGACATGGCCATGTCCAGAACAATGTGACCTTCTTTTCGGGGAACTGCCATGATAAACGGATTGTTGCCGATGCCACCGGATTTAGCGCCCCAGGCAGGCATACACGATTCGGTGTTTGTCCAGCAGATGCCTATAAAACCTTTTTCGGCTGCCAGCCAGCCGTAAGCCCCACCGCGCATCCAATGGGTTGTATTGTTCAGACTAACCAGACCCAGACCGTTTTGTCCGGCAATTTCGGTAGCACGGTTCATGGCAAAAATGGCGTTTGTAATTCCAGGTCCAAGGTTTCCGTTGAAAACTTCCAAAGCACCGAGGTTTAATTCAAGGCTTGGTACTGCATTTACATCGACCCAACCTTTTCCAATATACTCAACAAACCGCTCGACCCGGTTCAGTCCGTGCGAATAAACGCCGTCCCGGCTTGATTCTGTATGGATTTGGGCACAGATATCTGCTTTATCATCCGGCATTCCGGCATTCAGAAAAGCCTGTTTGATGGTGGCTTTCATTTCGTCAAATTGTATTCGGGACATGGAGAATGATAATTGATGAATGATGGATTTTTGCAAATTTACTCAATGTCATAAAAGTCATTTAATTGTCATTCCGTATCATCAGCCCAGGCATGAGACGCTTTAATGGCGCGATTCCAGCCTTTTATCAGTGAAACGGTTTCCTCAGGATTTATCGCAGGCGAAAAGGTTCGGCCTATTTGCCAGTGTTGTTTAACCTCATCCAAATCGCTCCAATAATTGATTGCCAGTCCTGCTAAATATGCAGCTCCCAAAGCTGTTGTTTCAGTATAAGCTGGCCTTATTACTTTTGTCTGTAATAAATCCGACTGAAATTGCATCAGTTGGTTGTTTACAGTTGCACCTCCGTCAACCCGCAATTCACTTATTTTTATTCCTGAATCTTTTTGCATGGCAAGCAATACCTCGTAGGTTTGATAGGCAATGCTGTCGAGTGCTGCACGGGCAATGTGCGCGGATGTTGAACCTCTGGTCAATCCGACGATTAGTCCGCGGGCATGTTGGTTCCAGTGAGGAGCGCCCATTCCGGCAAAAGCAGGAACAAAATAAACGCCACCGCTGTCGGAAACTTTAGCTGCAAGCCGCTCAACATCCACCGATTTTTTGATGATGCCAAGACCATCGCGCAACCACTGAACAACTGCTCCTGCAATGAAAATACTCCCTTCAAGTGCATAAGTCGTTTCGTCCCCAATCTTCCAGGCGATGGTTGTAAGCAAATTACTTTTTGAAACGATTGGTTTATTGCCGATGTTCATCACCATAAAACAACCAGTTCCATAGGTGTTCTTCACCATCCCCGGCTCAATGCACATCTGGCCAAACAATGCAGCCTGCTGATCACCAGCAATACCTGAAATGGTGATTCCGGGCGCTAGATGTCCGGCAGTGGTTCCGTATATTTCGCTGGAAGAGCGTACTTCAGGAAGCATATTCTGCGGAATATCAAAAATCCGGAGCAGATCGTCGTCCCATTTGAGCGTGTGAATATTGAACAGCATGGTGCGTGAAGCGTTCGATACATCTGTAATGTGCAATTTTCCGCGGGTGAGGTTCCATACAAGCCACGAATCAATGGTTCCAAAGGCCAGTTGTCCGGCTTCAGCCTGTTTGCGTGCACCTGGCACATTATTAAGAATCCAGCGGATTTTTGTTGCTGAAAAGTAAGCATCAATAATTAACCCGGTTTTTTCGAGTATTAGCAGACTCAATCCTTCATTTTTCAACTCATCGCAGAAATCGGCGGTGCGCCGATCCTGCCATACGATTGCGTTATAAACAGGTTTGCCGGTTTTGCGGTTCCACACTACCGTAGTTTCACGCTGATTGGTAATTCCGACAGCGGCAATGTTGGTCATTTCAAGCCCGGCTTTGGTGATTGATTCAACTGCAACTCCCGCCTGTGTTGACCAAATTTCTTCGGGGTCATGTTCAACCCAACCCGGTTCGGGGTAGTATTGTGTAAATTCTTTTTGAGCTGTTGCCACCTGATGGCCTTGACGGTCGAAAACTATTGCCCTGGAACTGGTGGTTCCCTGATCGAATGCCAGTATAAAATCTCTCATTCTTTTGCTAATTAACTCCTTTGACTTTCATTTTCAAGGTATAAACCGAAGTGCGGGCGGTGATAAAAAGAATATCACGTTTTTTGCCGCCAAAGCAAACATTCGATGGCGATTCCGGCACTTCAATCCGGGCTATATTTTCGCCTTTCGGATTAAATACTGAAACTACTTTGTTGGTCAGGTAAACATTGCCTTTGTTGTCAATGCTCATTCCATCAGAGCCTTCAGGAGCAAAAAAGGTTTTGTTGCCAAGAGTTCCATCGGTATTGATGGTGTATTTCCAGATTTTGCCGTCGTTGATGTCGCTCACATAAAGTGTTTTGCCGTCAGGAGTACCAATCAGCCCGTTGGGTTGTTTGTAGTCGTCAATTACCCTTATCACTTTGCCTTCAGGATTCAGGTAATACACACCACGTTTATCCTGAAGTTCGGTGCGACCGCTTACCCAGTAATTGCGGTGATAATACGGATCAGAAAAATAGATGCCGCCGTTGGGCGCAATCCATAAGTCGTTGGGCGCGTTTAACGGCTGACCGTTGTAATTTTCGGCAATGGTTTTCATTTGTTTGTCAGCAGAAATAACAACCAGCCGGTTGTGCAAATCAGCACAGGCAACCAATTCTCCGTTTTTATTGAAATAGGTTCCGTTGGAACGATCACATGGCTGCAAAAAAGTGGTAATGGTACCATTCTCGCTCCACACATCAATTTTGTCGTTGGGCTGATCGGTGAAAAATACCCGGCCATCAGGAGCAACCGAT
>JAUYEQ010000221.1 GCA_030691295.1 Bacteroidota bacterium | reverse complement strand
GGAAAATATCCAGGACAGAATTGAAAACAATATCAATTTATTTCTAAAAAGCTTATAAAAAGCAGGAAGGCTGCCTTCGATCGAAAAAGTGGCAGCCTTCTTTTTAAATTGCATTATCCTCGACTCTTATTTCATTTTTACCCATCCCTTCACTTCGATCTTATTTTACTTTTCAAGGTGTATTTTCAGTTTTGGAAATATCTCCCAATAAAAAACCTAGTTCAACCAAAGGAAAAACATGGAGGTGGTGGGGTGGATACAATCGGCGAAACAGTTTATTCGTTGCGATATCATTTGCCGTTTGCCTTTAGGCAACGGACATGAAGGCAATAATGAAAACCGTCCGCGCGAAAGCCTTTTTCAGGGCAAAAACTATCTTTCGGACGCCTGCCTGCGGCTGGCAAGGAACAGCATTAGTCGTTAAAAAATCAGTCGTTAACGATCTCTGTCATATTTGACCCAAAACAAAAGGGAACAACCCTTTCGGATCATTCCCTTTAGTATTCGTTTAAAGATTCGTTAGTCTCTAGGCAACACGCAAAATCTTCTCCATTTTACGACCTTTCGCCAGTTCGTCCACCAACTTGTCCAAATACCTTACCTGCTGTGTTAACGGATTTTCAATTTCTTCCACCCTATACCCACAAATCACACCGGTAATGAGCTGAGCATTGGGGTTGATTGTCGCCTTCTGAAAGAATATTTCAAAGTTTACTTTTTCTTCAATGAGTTCCTGAAGCTTTTTTTCATCAAAACCGGTTAACCACTCAATTACCTGGTGCAATTCGTCTTTTGTTCTGCCTTTCTTCTCCACTTTTTCCAGATACATGGGATAGACCAAGGCGAAAGTCATTTTTGCAATACGCTGATTGTGAATGTCGGAAGTATTCATTTCTATATTTTTTTAACGTTACTATCTCAAATTATTTCAGCCTTTCCAACAGACCTTTTCTTTTCACTATGTTTTTATAATCCCACTGAATTTCTCTTGATTTTTTCAGCCAGCGTTCAAGGTCATTTGTATTGATTTGTTCAGCGGTAGTGTAGAAAACAGAAGCGTCTTTAAATTTTATGCCGGTTACATTTAATTTTTCTTCTTCAAAACTTGCTCCGCTCCAAAACATCAAACGCAAGCCTGCTTTCTGTTTGCTGTAACCAACAATTGGGTTACCGTCTAAAAACCAAACAGGATGCGCGTGCCAGATCTTGCTTTCCGCTTCAGTCAGTTCGCTGTCAATTGTCGTTGCGAGCAAGTCTAAAACCTCTTTGTCAACCGTTGGTTGCCTGTTGTTGTATGTTTGAATTTCTGCGTTCATATATGTTTGCCGTTTTAGTAGTTCGTTGTTGTTTTCTCATCTTCCTTGTATTCCAGAATGTCACCCGGCTGACAGTCCAAAGCATTACAAATAGCTTCCAGGGTGGTAAACCTGATTGCTTTTGCTTTTCCGGTTTTTAAAATAGAAAGATTAGACAAAGTTAATTCAACTTTTTCTGAAAGCTCGTTCAATGACATCTTTCGCTTTGCCATCATTACATCTAAGTTTACAATTATTGGCATGGCTTAAACAGTTAAATCGTTTTCGTTCTGGATTTCAACTCCTCTTGAAAAAATAGTCGCAATAACATAGATAACAGCAGCCATTAAAATCCATGCCTGACTGTCGGCCCAAAACTGGTTTAGGATGTCGATTTCAAATCCATAATGCGGTAAATTTTTGGTAGTTTGTTGAGCCATGTAACTGATGAGTCCAATGGAAAGCGTGTAGTAACTAATATTTTTAATCCGACCGGCAACATCGTTGTTGAATGGTTTTAACAAATTCAGTTTGCTAATTAGCAGGATGACAATATAAAATAGGTGTGCTTTCAAAATCGCGATGATCAGGATAAAACCATACACACCGAAAAACACCCATTCATTAAGATTATACATTTGACTTAAGTCCAACTTTTGATATAGGTTTTGGACAAATTCAGGTTTGTTGAGACTGAAAATAAAATTGACTATCAAACCTCCTGCTTCAATGCTCAAGCCAACAAAGATGATCCACGCAACAATGTGCAGGGCTTTAAATACGAAGTTGTTTCTTTTTTCCATGATTGCTAAATGTTTAAGTTATATCGCAAAAATAACAAATATATATTGAATATCAATAAATATACATTTTTATTCAAAAAATATTTGTTACACGCCCATATCTCAGCCAAAACAAAAGGGAACCACCCTTTCGGATGATTCCCCTTTTTATTTTTAACTCCGGTCTCCGGTCTTCTCCCTTCGATACGCTCCCTTCGATACACTTCGCGACTTCGGCGTGAGCTCAGTCGAACGCTCAGGGAGCGAGTCTTCCGGTCTCCGGACTTCGGTCTTCGGTCTCCGGACTTTTTACTTACTGTGTCTGATATTAGCCTGAGCTGCTGCCAAACGTGCAATCGGCACGCGGTAAGGTGAACAGCTTACGTAGTTCATTCCCAATTTGTCGCAGAATTCAACCGAACTTGGTTCGCCGCCATGCTCGCCACAAATACCAATTTTCAGGTTCGGTTTGTTCATTCTTCCACGGGTTACACCAATTTCCATTAAAAGTCCAACACCGTTTTGGTCAATCACCTGGAATGGGTCTTGTTTCAGGATACCGCGGTTCAGATAGTCTGGTAAGAATTTACCGGCATCGTCGCGCGAATAACCCAAAGTCATCTGGGTTAAATCGTTGGTTCCGAACGAGAAGAAATCGGCTTCGGCGGCAATATGGTCGGCTGTTAAGGCAGCACGTGGAATTTCAATCATGGTACCTACCTGGTAGTCGATGCGGTCGCCCACTTCAGCAAATACCTTTTCGGCAACACTACGGATGATTTCAGTCTGGTTTTTCAATTCGGCAACAGTACCAACCAATGGAACCATGATTTCAGGACGTGCGTCAATACCTTTTGCTTTCAGGTTCATTGCAGCTTCGATGATCGCGCGGGCCTGCATGGCTGTAATTTCAGGATAAGTAATACCCAAACGGCAGCCACGGTGACCCAACATTGGGTTAAACTCGTGCAGCGATTCTACTTTGTGTTTTACCTGTTCAACAGAAATGCCCATTTCTTTGGCCATAACAAGCTGGTTGGCTTCTTCGTGAGGAACAAATTCGTGCAATGGCGGATCGAGCAAACGAATGGTCACACCGTAACCGGCCATTGCTTCAAAAATACCTTCGAAGTCGCTGCGCTGCATTGGCAACAGTTTTTCGAGCGCTTTTTCGCGTCCGGCAACATCGTCGGCCAAAATCATTTCGCGCATTGCTTTGATGCGGTCGCCTTCGAAGAACATGTGTTCTGTACGGGTAAGGCCAATTCCCTGAGCTCCGAAATTGCGGGCAATCTGTGCATCTTTTGGTGTATCTGCATTGGTACGGACCGACATCCGTTTGTATTTATCAGCGATTTCCATCAGTTCTCCAAAGTAACCGCTCAGTTCAGGATCGATGGTAGCAATTTTGCCTTCATATACTTCGCCGGTTGTTCCGTTCAGCGAGATAAAATCGCCTTCCTGAAAAGCTTTTCCGCCAACAGTCATGGTGCGCTGTTTGTAATTAATCTGCAAAGCACCAGCACCCGAAACGCAGCATTTGCCCATTCCACGTGCAACAACGGCAGCGTGTGAAGTCATACCGCCACGGGCAGTTAAAATACCTTTGGCAACGTTCATTCCGCGAAGGTCTTCAGGAGAAGTTTCAATACGCACCAGAACTACGTTTTTGCCTTGTGCCACCCATTCTTCAGCCTCGTCGGCAAAGAAAACAATCTGGCCGGTTGCTGCTCCCGGAGAGGCAGGTAAACCTTTTGCCAAAACTTTGGCCGCTTTAATCGCTTTTTTATCGAAAACAGGGTGTAAAAGTTCGTCTAATTTATTGGGTTCAACGCGGAGTAAGGCAGTTTTTTCGTCGAGTAAACCTTCTTTCAGCATGTCGATGGCAATTTGCACCATTGCAGCGCCGGTACGTTTTCCGTTGCGGGTCTGCAGCATCCACATTTTACCTTCCTGAATGGTGAACTCCATATCCTGCATGTCCTTGAAGTAAGTATCAAGTTTCTTCTGAATGGTGAACAATTCCTGGTACATCTGCGGCATTGCTTCTTCGAGTGAAGGATAATTGGCGGCACGGTCTTCTTCAGTAACACCGGCCAATACAGCCCAGCGTTTTGAACCTTCCAGCGTAATTTGCTGTGGAGTACGAATACCGGCTACAACATCTTCGCCCTGTGCATTGATCAGGTATTCACCGTTGAAAATATTTTCTCCGGTTCCGGCATCACGGCTAAAGCAAACGCCTGTTCCTGATGAAAGGCCCATATTACCGAATACCATTGCCTGCACGTTCACTGCTGTTCCCCATTCTTCTGGAATCTGGTTTAACTGGCGGTAATAAATGGCGCGGTCGTTCATCCAGCTGTTGAATACTGCGCTAACGGCGCCCCATAGCTGTTCGTATGAGTCTTCAGGAAAATCGTGACCGGTTTTGATTTTAACCGCAGCTTTGAATTTTGTTACCAATTCTTTCAGGGCATCAACTGATAGTTCGTTGTCGTTGATAACACCTTTTTCGTGTTTTAATTCTTCCAGAATTTCTTCGAACGGATCGATGTCGGTTTTAGATGTTGGTTTCAAGTCGAGAACAACATCACCGTACATCTGGATAAAACGGCGGTAGCTATCCCAAACAAAACGCGGATTACCGGTTTTTTTGGCCATGCCTTCCACCACTGTGTCGTTCAGTCCGAGATTCAGGATGGTATCCATCATACCCGGCATCGAAGCGCGTGCACCTGAGCGTACCGAAACCAAAAGCGGATTTGAAGCATCACCGAATTTTCCTCCGGTTTGACTTTCAACCTGCGCGATGGCTGCTTCAACTTCAGCCTTAAGGAGTTCGATCACTTTTTCACGACCCAGTTTATTGTAAATGGCACATACTTCAGTAGTGATTGTAAACCCGGGAGGGACCGGAACACCAATCAGGTTCATCTCAGCAAGGTTGGCGCCTTTGCCCCCAAGCAGGTTTTTCATATCAGCTTTTCCTTCAGCTGCACCATTTCCAAACGTGTAAACGTACTTTGTCATAGATTTAAAATTTATAAATTATTGATATTAAATTTGTTAGCTGTAATTGAGTAAAAATAGAATTTTCTGTTTGTTGAAATTTTTAGTTATTTACTTTTTGGGTTTCGTTGAACCTCCTACGCAAACGAATAAGATTTCAAATTGTTTTGCATCGCTACCGAATACAAATATACATTCATTGATGAAGCAAAAAAACTTAACAAACTTTAATTCATTAAAATCTTAACAATCCTTAACGATCTTTGATAGAAGTTAACTGATTGCCACACTATATTTGTATCGTAGTTAAAGATAAGCAATAGAGCATTAGTTTTTTTTCATAGAAATAGGTTTGGTTAGGTACGAAAAGGATGGTTGGGGCCATCCTTTTTTTTTTGTGCTTTTTACTGAATTCCAATTTCAAAAAAATAGAATTAAGAATCTTTAACGTTGGTTCAGATGCGTTAACTTTATTCAGTACTATCTTTGACACATGCAATAGGAGTAAAGGGTACATTTTTTTTTCATAGAAAAAATAAGTTTGGTTTTGTAAGGAAAGGGTGAAGAGATTCATCCTTTTTTTTTCATAAGCGTTTCTGTTGCCTATTGCCGTAATTTACTTTTCCTGATTCCGTAAGCGAAATATATTGCGATCCCCAAAGCCATCCAAACAGTTAACCGCAACCATGTATCCAAGGGCAGTGAAAGCATTTGCAGAACACAAATTCCTGCGCCCAAAAGCGGTACGAAGGGCGAAAATGGGGTTTTGAAAGTTCTTTTAATATCGGGTCGCTTTACTCTGAGAATAACAATGCCAACACATACAATTGCAAATGCGAGCAATGTTCCGATTGAAACCAGTTCGCCAAGAATATTGATTGGAAGAATTCCGGCCAAAACAAATGCAACTGAACCGGTAATGATCGTGCTTGCAAAAGGTGTTTTAAAGCGGGGATGAACCTTCGAGAAAATAGGTGGCAACAATCCGTCTTTCGACATTGCAAAGAAAATACGGGGCTGTCCCATCAGTAAAACCAGTATAACTGAACTTAATCCGGCAATGGCGGCTATTTTAATTATTGGCCGCAACCAGAACAAGCCTTTGCCCATTGCATCAACTCCCACGGCTATAGGGTCTGACACATTCAGAAATGAGTAACTTACAATGCCTGTCAGTACGATGGCCATCAGTATGTACAAAACTGTTGAAATACCCAGAGATCCCAGAATACCGATTGGCAAATCTCGTTGCGGATTTTTTGATTCCTGAGCTGCCGTCGAAACTGCATCAAAACCAATATAGGCAAAGAAAATAACTGCTGCCCCTCTGAAAATACCGCTCCAACCGTAATGTCCCCATTCGCCTGTGTTTTCAGGAATAAAAGGTTGCCAGTTGGCTTTGGTCACGAAAAACGCGCCAATGGCAATGAACAGGAGAATGATTGACACTTTAATGATGACCATCAGGTTGTTGAACCTGGTCGATTCGCGGATCCCGACAAGCAGCAAAATGGTGACTGCGGCTACAATGAACATGGCTGGCAAATTTAAAATGGCCGATAGATGTGGAAGGTTTTCAGTGAAAATTCCTGAATCCGCAAGATTTTTTGTCAGTTCAGGAGTCAGGGTTTTCCAGCCAATCTGCGGAATATCGACCAAAACTGTTCCAAATGCTGCTGTAAACTGAGCAGGAATAAAGATGCCGAAATCTTTCAGAAAGCTTACCACATAACCCGACCATCCGACAGCAACGGTGGAGGCTGCAAACAGGTATTCCAGAATTAAGTCCCAGCCAATAATCCATGCAATAAATTCGCCCATGGTTGCGTATGCGTAGGTGTATGCACTTCCTGAAATTGGGATCATCGAAGCGAACTCTGCATAGCACAAACCTGCCAGAAGGCATGCAAATCCTGAAATAAGAAACGAAATGACGATTGCCGGACCTGCATACTGCGCTGCCGCCTGACCGGTAAGAACAAATATTCCGGCGCCAATAACTGCCCCAACACCAAGCGTGGTTAGGTTGGTGGCGCTCAAGGTTCTTCTTAATCCCTGGTCAGATTTTGACTCGCTAAGTAGTTGTGAAATTGGTTTTGTTGCAAATAATTTCGACATAAAAACTATTTTTAAGGAGTTCCAAAAATAGTTTTTTTGACGAATAAACAAATATTCAATCGCAATTGTCTATTCTGCTCCGCTTAATACAATTGAAAGGATAATTTTTCAGAAACGATCCGTCAGTATTTCGCAAACTTTGGCCAAAAACTCGCTGTCGTCAAGAGTAAAAGGGGCAGAAGAGTGGCTGTCGATGTCGAGTTCGGCCACAAACTTTCCGTCTTTCAAAACGGGAACAACAATTTCCGATTGAACATCGAGGCCGCAAGAAATGTAATTTTCAACCTGCGTCACATCCTGAACCACCATTGTCCGGCCACTTTCGGCTACCTGTCCGCAAATGCCCTTTCCAACTGCGATATGTGTATGCTGGGTTGGTTTTCCCGCAAAAGGTCCTAAAACAAGTTCGTTTTTTTTCTGATCAAGAATATAGAAACCCACCCAATCGTAATGGTAAACTTCCTGTTTCAGAAGTTCGCAGATTCGGAGCAGCAAATCTTCAGGATTGATTTTAACCAATGCCGCTATTTTCTGAAACACTTCAGTGAAATTTGTTGATGTCATTCTTCTGTTATTTTATCATCATTTGGTGTTCGTGTGTAATTTTCTCGCAGTATTTGCACTTCAGGTCGAGTGGCTTTTTCGAAATTACATTGAAATAGGTGGTAATTTCTTCGTTGTTGGTAATGCACTTCGGATTAAAACATTTCACGATCCCAATTACTTTGTCCGGAACTTCAACGACCCGCTTCTCAATTACCTCGTAGTCGCGGATAATGTTTAGCTTGGCATTTCTGGCAATCAGCGAAATTTTGTTGATTTCGTCGTCTTCAAAAAACACATCCGAAACTTTGATAATGGCCTTGCTGCCCATTTTTTCGCTTTCGAAATTGAACCCAAATGTAATTTGCGATTTTACTTTTTGCAGCCCAAGGATAGAGATTACCTTAAACAGGTTTTCTGAAGGAATGTGGTCGATTACAGTGCCATTGTTAATTGCACTGACTTTCAGTTTGAGTTTCTTTTTAAAACTATCAGGCATAGTCGTATTTATTTAAGGTTGAGAATGTGTGAAATGATTGCCTGACGGGTATAAACACCGTTTTTGGCCTGTGTGAAATAGTATGCTTTTTCGTTTTTGTCAACGTCGGGGTGAATTTCGTTGATTCTTGGAAGGGGGTGAAGTATGCGCATGTTGGGTTTGGTGTCATTCAACATGTTGTTTTTCAGGATATACACATTTTTTACTTTTTCGTATTCAATCGGATCCATAAACCGTTCCTTCTGAACCCGGGTCATGTAAATGATGTCAGCATGGTTGATGTTTTCGTTGATTTCGGTGTGTTCGAAAAACCTGATTCCCTTTTCTTTCAGAAATAACTTGTATTCTTCGGGCATTGCCAGTTCTTCAGGAGCAATAAAGTTGAAAATCGGTTTTTCGAATTCCGACAGCGCCATAAGCAATGAATGAACCGTGCGTCCGTATTTCAGGTCGCCGATCATGAAAATATTAATATTGTCGAGTGTTCCCTGTGTTTTCAGGATTGAATACATGTCGAGCAGGGTTTGGGTAGGATGCTGGTTGGCTCCGTCGCCGGCATTGATAACCGGAACATCCGCCACCTCCGCCGCATACCGGGCACTGCCTTCCAAATGATGGCGCATCACAATCAGATCGACGTAATTGCTTACCATTCGGATCGTATCGTGCAATGTTTCACCTTTCGAAACACTGGACGAACCGGCATCAGAAAATCCGATAATGCGGCCTCCCAGCCGGTTGATAGCGGTTTCGAAACTCAAACGGGTTCGGGTAGAAGGTTCAAAAAACAAAGAAGCGACCACCTTGCCTTCAAGTAGTCTCTGGTTTGGATTTTTTTCAAAATCGGCTGCGAGTTCCAAAATGCGCAGATAATCTTCTTTTGAATAATCAGTAATCGAAATTAAGTCTTTCTTCTTCATTTTGTTTATTGATTTTTAAGTGTGTATGAAGCAAAAAAAAACCAACAGAAATAGCTTCTCTGTTGGTTTTAACCGGAATGGGAAATTCCTTGGATAATAAGAAATGTGTCAAATCGTTTGACTGATGAAAACAATTCAGGGAAATAGGAAATACTTTTTCGGGGCGAATAATTTCACCGAAGAAGTGATAATATTGTTTTATCAGGTGTTTCATTAAAATCCAAAATTAACTTGTTTTTATAAGTTATTCGCATGTGGCATTCAATTGTTATGAAAAGGTTATTAACAACCAATTTCTAGTTAAATGCAGAAAACCTTAACACCTTCAATCTTTTGCAAAGTATCTTCAATCCGGTTTAATTCGCTGAGCCTGATATGTGTTTTGATTTTGCATTTCAGTTCGAACTGCGACTCAATCTGCGGAAGCTTTTCATCCTTGAAAATTTTCATTACTTCGTTCATCGCTCCGTAATCAAATTCTACCAATAACCATTTCTCAACCAGTTTCTCCACAATTTCCGCCTGATTAATCGCATCCAAAGCAGCACTTCGGTAAGCGTTGATTAATCCGCTAACACCCAGTAGAGTTCCTCCGAAATACCTGACAACCACAATCAGAATGTTTGTAAGGTCGAAACTCTGGATTTGTCCTAAAATGGGTTTGCCAGCGGTGGAAGAAGGTTCGCCATCGTCGTTGGCCCTGAAATGCAAATGGTCAGCGCCCAATCTCCACGCATAACAATGGTGTCGGGCTGAATGGTGTTCCTTCTTTATAGATTGCACAATGTCTTTGATTTCGTCTTCTGAATTTACCGGAAATGCAAATGAAATGAACTTGCTTCCTTTGTCCTTGAACAATCCCTCCGAAGGTCTTTCTATTGTTTTATAAGTATCTTCCATCAGTAGATCATTGTACCCGGATTAGCTGACAACAAAAAAGCAGATCGAAGTGACCTGCTTTTAAAGAATTTATAGTTTTAATTTCCTTTCAATTTCGTCCACACAATGCTTGAAATTTTTGTCGGTTTCTTTCAGATTGTTCACTGTTTTACAGGCATGTAGCACTGTAGCATGATCTTTGTTCCCGATTTGCGAACCGATGGAAGCGAGCGACGATTTGGTCATGTTTTTCGAAAAATACATGGCAAGTTGCCTGGCCTGAACGACTTCACGCTTGCGGGTTTTTGCCTGAAGCGAGTCAACGGGCATATTAAAATAGTCGCATACAACTTTTGTAATGTAATCAATCGACAATTCTCTCTTCGAATTTTTCACCAGCTTATTGATCATTTCGCTGGCAAGCTCGATGGTGATTTCTTTTTTGTTGAGTGTTGACTGGGCAAGCAATGAAACCAAAGCTCCTTCTAATTCCCTGATATTGTTGCTGATGTGTGATGCAATGTATTCCAGAACTTCATTTGATATTTCAATTCCGTCTTTATAAATTTTTCGTTTCAGAATATCCATTCTGGTTTCGAAACTTGGTTGCTGCAAATCTGCTGTTAAACCCCATTTAAATCTTGAAAGAAGTCGCTGTTCGAGTCCTTTGAGTTCAATCGGTGGTTTATCAGAAGTTAAAATCAATTGCTTGCCGCTTTGGTGCAAATGATTGAAAATATGAAAGAATGTTTCCTGAGTTTTTTCTTTTCCGGCAAATTCATGAACATCGTCCAAAATCAGGACATCAATCATTTGGTAAAAATTCAGAAAATCGTTTCGGTTGTTGTTACGTGTAGCTTCTGTAAACTGTGTTTGAAATTTATTGGCATTCACATAAAGCACCACTTTATCCGGATGGCTTTCTTTTACCTCAATGCCAATTGCATGGGCCAAATGGGTTTTCCCAAGACCTGAATTGCCATAGATCATCAGCGGATTAAAGGCAGTTCCACCGGGATTTTGCGAAACAGCATAACCTGCGCTGCGTGCCAAGCGGTTGCATTCACCTTCAACAAAATTGTCAAAAGTATTATCGAGCCGCAATTGCGGATCAATCTGTATTTTTTGAATTCCCGGAATAATAAAAGGATTCCTGATCGATTGCTTTCCGTCGTTTTTAAGCGGAATGCTCATCGGTTTATTCTGAATTTTGCTGTTATTGCTTGTTGGATATTTAACTGTGTATGGCTGAGAATTGCTTTGGTTGTTTCCCATAACCACTACATATTCCAGTTTGGCTCCCTGTCCAACTTCTTTGCGCAAAGTTTTCCTCAACAAATCAATGTACTGTTCTTCCAGATATTCATAAAAAAACGGACTTGGTACCTGAATTGTGAGAACTTCCTCATCCAGATTCACTGGAACGATTGGTTCAAACCAAGTTTTAAAACTGATGCCTGGTACATTGTCTCGGATGACTGACAGACAACGATCCCAAACCAAACGATGATCATTAATCATTTTGGAGCCGGATATTAAAAGATTTGACAAAACTGTGTTCCCTAGATTTATTTCCCTGAAACAAATTTTGTGAAAAAAAAAGTATAAAAAAAATGGTTTTGCTATTGACTTTTACAAAAAAAAGATAACTACTTTATAAGTCAGGCATTTAAAAAATGAAAATAAATTAATATTTTTGTAATAATATTAAATAACTGATATTCAGCAGTTTGAATAATTAATATTCATATAATCCTGCCAGTAAAGGGCTGTGGGAATATTTACAATAATATTCATTATATTTCGATAGATAATTGGCTAGTTTTTTAATGCTTTTTCCAATTTTATCTTTCTTCCATTTTTAAATGCCACCAAATTTGCATTCGGAAAATTAATTCTGGCAGTATCCAATAGTTTGGAAATTTCTTCGAAACTGGTCGATTTTCCAGCCATGTAATTATAGATTTCGCTAAGCTTTATTTCTTCAATCGTACCAAGCCCTTTAAAAAAAGCAGATTCGGTTGAAAGTCGTGCAGGACTCGAAATCAGAAATACCTTGAAAATCACCTTGTCTTTTTCGTCAGGTTGGGCTGGCTTTGCAGTAATATAGACATCTTTCCCAATGTTGAATGCTGAGAAATGTACGTATCGTTTTGGATTGATCCGGATATCTTTTAATAACATGTCCAGACTTCCGGTCAGATTATTCAGATTTTGGTACAAAACCGGATCGTTTAATAAAAGTCCAGCAGAGCTTTCGGTTGTATTCAGTTTTTGAATAATAGCATTTATACCGGCTACCGACGAACTGATTTCTTCAAATACCGGACTAATATTCAATTTGGCAAGTGAATCGGAAAGTGATGATAGATTATTGATGATGTTTTCAATTTTGCCTGAATTCTTGTTGATCTTACCCGTAATGCTGTCGAGATTTTCAACTATCGAATTGATTCTGCCGCTGCCGATTATGACCTTCAATTCATTCGACGATGCTTCGATATTGGCAATTGTGCTGTTAATATTTTCAAAACTTTCAGCCAGATTTTCACGGGTGCGTTCGTTGAAAACGTAGGTTACCACAGTAATTGCCGAATCGAGGGATGCAATTAATTCTTCCGCTTTTTTTTTCAATGGCAAAACCTGCATACTCACCTGCTCTTTTAAATCGCTTTCTGTATCGCCACGAATAGTATCATTTTCGTTGTAATATTGGGCAACAGTATGGACAATTTCAAGTTTAATTGATTTTGTCCCCATAATATCGCTCGAAACTATTTTTGCGGTTGAGCCTTTGGCAATTTTAAAATCTCCCTGAAGCGAAAGGGTTACGATTAACCTTCCTGAATAGTCGCTAAGAAATTTAATTTCTGAAACCTGACCAACCTTATATCCATTGATAGTAACCTCACCTGAAGGGAGTAAGCCATCAATTTTTTCATATATTACATAGTAATTTGTATTTCTTTTCAGGATGTCAATTCCTTTTAAAAAGTTGATTCCCCAAACCATTATCGCCAAACAAGCAATAACCAAAAAGCCCAGTTTGGAATATTTAGATATTTTAATCATTTTCTTAGTTGTTTCTGTTTTCTTGTACAAAGCTAAACAGCATTCGTCAGTAAAACAAATGAATTGTTTTTGTTTCGGTTTTTGAGTACTTGTTATTTTGACCTAATTTAGAGGAACACGCTGGCCATTAACAAATGAAACTATAAATGCCTGCGGAAATTTCTGTTTGATTTGCTTTAATTCAACAGTTATTTTTTCGATGGTTTTTTCATTGCCAAAATAATACCGGTAATATTTATCTGTTTTCTCCCTTCTTACGTTTTTTAATCCCTTGAAATTTGAAGCAACCGGATCAATCGGCGTTGTATTTGCCCCAATCTGAACGCTGTAATAAATGCTGTTTTCTGTTGATTTTCCCTTTGCAGTTGTATCAGGAGTTATAATTGTTTTTTCTGTTTCCGGCTTATTTTTCTCTTCGGTAACTGCTTGTACAGCAATTTCTGTCTTCTTTTTGTTCTCGGCCCGAACTTCTTGTTTTGGCGCAACTTCCTGTTTCTTTTCATTTTTGGCAACAATTTCAGGAGATTTTACATTTGAAGCTCCTGAGGTTTTATCCTTGAATTTTTTGAATGCTTCAAAAACAGACAGTGCGATATCGCGTTGCCCTAATTCACTATTCAAGTAATTTGCCTCATTTAAATTGCTGAGAAATCCAGCTTCAACCAATACGCTTGGCATTGATGCTTGCCTGAGTACGAGAAATCCAGCCTGTTTTACACCCCGGTTGGGTGAATTAATTCTAGAGCTGAATTGTTGTTGTATCGCGTCGGCAACAATTAAGCTTTGATCCATGTATAAATCCTGAACCAATTCAAACATGATGTAAGATTCAGACAGGTTAGGATCAAAACCTTCGTAAGTGGTGGTGTAATCTTCTTCAAGTAAAATTACCGAGTTTTCTTTCTTGGCAACCTCAAGGTTATCGTTCGAGCGGTGGAGCCCTAAAACAAAAGTTTCTGTACCCTTGGTTGCAGGTGTGCCACAAGCATTGGCATGAAGCGAAATGAACAGATCTGCCTTGTTCTTATTGGCAATTCGCGAACGTTCAATCAATGGAACAAAAACATCGGTACTGCGGGTATAAACAACTTTCACATCGGGGTGAGCCTCGTTGATCAGTTTCCCTAATTTAAGCCCGATTCCTAAAACGATGTCCTTTTCGCGGATGCTTTTATTTACAGCTCCCGGATCTTTTCCTCCATGCCCCGGATCGATTACTACTACCAATTGTTTTGTATTTGTATTTACTGAAGTCATGGAAAATGAATTTCCTGCAATAAAAAGACAGAATATTAACGCCAGTAAAGGCTTCGAATAGTTTAGATTATTCATAATACGGATATATTTCTTCACAAAAATAGAAATTTAAAATTATTTTACGTTTGTTCACGTTTAGGTATAGGCCTTATTTATATTTTTGCAATCCAATCAGCGCCTGTGCGCTTATTTTATACACTGTGGTTTTGATTAAAAATCTTCTAACAAATATATTATTTTTAGTTGCCATCTCTTCCTTTGGTCAGCTAGTTCAGCAATCTGATACGATTCCTGATCCATCGTTGATGATTCTGAGTGATTCTACAATAATTACACCATTTAAAACTGCCAGCGATTCTATAGTCAAACCGGTACTTGAAGCAACAATTACATATTCAGCTATTGATTCGACCATTGCCGATTTTGAAAACCAGAAAGTTTTCATGTACAAAGGGGGAGTGGTAAATTATCAAAGTATTGAGCTGAAGGCTGATTACATTATGCTCGACCTTGTTAATAAGGAAGTTTATGCTGAAGGTTTGCCCGACTCAACCGGAACAAAGGTTGGAAATCCGGTTTTTAAAGATGGAGATGAGGAGTTTGAATCGAAAACGCTGCGATACAACTTTGAAACTCAAAAGGGTTATATTACTGAAGTAAAGACTTCGCAGGGAGATGGTTTTGTGCACAGTGAGCTGACAAAGAAAATCAGCAAAGATGAATTTATACTTCGGAAAGGAAAATATACAACCTGCGATGCCGATCATCCTCACTTTTATCTTCGCATGACCAGGGCAAAGGTAATTTCGAACGAGAAGATAATAACCGGTCCTGCCTATATGGTACTTGAAGATTTTCCGATTTACTTCCCGATGTTGCCTTTTGGGTATTTCCCGAATTCAACTACCTATACTTCAGGAATACTGATACCAACTTATGGAGAAGAACAAGGCCGTGGCTTTTTCCTTCGCGAGGGTGGTTATTACTGGGCGGCCAATGAGTTTTTTGATCTGTCAGTTCGTGGCGATATTTATTCAAAAGGATCGTGGGCCGGCAAGTTGCATACCAATTACAAAGTCAGATACAAATACAACGGAAGTTTGGATTTCAGTTATAACCTCAATAAATACTCGGAAGAACCACTGCCCGATGCAAAGACTACCAAGGGTTTTAGTTTAACATGGTCGCATTCCCAGGATTCAAAGGCAAATCCAAACCGTACTTTTTCTGCCAATGTAAATTTATCAACCAGTTCATTTGACAAGGAAAACTCACTTACCGTAAGGTCGTACCTGCAAACGCAAAAATCGTCGAGTATTTCCTATTCAAAAAGGTTCGAAAACACTCCTTTCAACATGTCGATGAACTTGCGCCATTCGCAAAATTCGCGTGATACAACCATTTCCTTGAGTTTACCTGAAATGACAATGAATATGTCGAAAGTCAATCCGTTTAAGGTTAAGAGCAGGATAGGGCCGGTAAAGTGGTACGAAAAGATCAGTTTCAGCTATTCCGGTAGTTTGAAAAATTCAATTACCTCTAAGGAAAAGGAAATACTCCAAAAATCGCTGGTCCGCGACTGGCAAAACGGAATACGACATTCGATCCCGATTTCACTGCCATCGTTTAATTTGATGAAGTACATAAATTTGAGCCCAAGTTTTAATTATTCTGAACGCTGGTACACCAACTATATAAATAAAACGTATGATCCAACATACATCAATCCGATACCCGGTGGGCCGGAACATGTGCTTGTTGATACAGTTTATGCATTCAGAAGAAATTATGAATATTCGTACAGCCTGAGTTCTTCGACAAATATTTACGGGATGTATATAATGCGAAACCCTAATTCGAAAATTAAAGCGATCCGGCATAAAATAACTCCATCGGTAAGTTTTAGTTATACGCCTGATTTTGGACAGAAAAAATTCAGGTTTTGGGATTCCTATATAGATGCAAGCGGCAGACCTCAGTATTATTCACATTTTGAGAAAGGTGTTTTTGGTTATACCGGAAGGGGAGAAAGCGGAGCGATGAGTTTCAGTTTAAGCCAGAACCTTGAAGCAAAGGTGCTGGAAGTAAATGATACTACAAAAACAGATGACAATAAACCTGTATTTAAAAAAGTGAAGATCATCGATAATCTGGGAATGAATGCATCTTACAATATGATTGCCGATTCGATGAAACTCACTCCGGTTTCCATCTCAGCGCGTACAACAATCAAGGGTGTAAGCGTAAACATGGGGGCTAATTTGAACCCATACATGATAGATACGGAAGGGAAAATTTACGATGAATATGTATGGAATCACCTGAAAGGTCTTAATAAACTTGGAAGGTTGACCAATGCCAATTTATCGTTCGGGATGAATTTTGAATCGAAAAAGGGCAAAAAGGAAGCAGAGGAAAATAAAGAGTTAATTGATGAAGACAAGGCTCTTCCCGGATCGTACTCCCAATATGTGGATTTTAATATTCCATGGAGTTTTCGTTTCGATTACTCGTTTTATTATACGAATTCATTCAATCCGAAGGATGAAAATGCAAAAAAAATAATGCAAAGTTTAAATTTTGGCGGACGATTAAACTTAACCGAAAAATGGAACATGGATATGAATACCAATTTCGATATTCAGGCAATGAAATTTTCATTTACCACCGTCAATGTAAGCCGCACCTTGCATTGCTGGAGTATGTCGTTTAGCTTCGTTCCTTTTGGCGAGCGTAAAAGTTACAGCTTTAATCTTTCGGCAAGTTCTGCCATGCTACGCGACCTCAAAATCAGCAAACAAAGTTCATGGAGGGACAATTAATTTACCAGAACCTTATTTGCTTTTTTCTAAACAATTCTAATTTTAACTTGTTTTTTTTGTTTAAAATATATTGAAAACTGAATGTTTTGTGATATATTTATACAGTATGTTTGTCAAATTGATTTGTTCTTATTCTAGAATATTTTATGTTTTGAAAACAACCAAACAACTAACGCATTTAAAATGAAACGAACATGCCGTAGAAAATGATTTCAAATGTGGCGTCACAAAGATGAGACTGAAAATTAAAGTTCAAAATGACCACTTTCTGGCGTGTGAGTTCTCCCGAAAGATCGGGACAAGCTATGAGAACGCTTAATAGTCAATTAATTAATAATGATATTTTCGAATGAAACGATCATGCCGCGGAATTAATTTTAAAGGAGGCGGCGCAAAAAGATATGAAAATATAGTTCGAAGTGGAAATCTACTGGCATGAGAGATCCATCCGAACGCTCAAATAATCAACAAATTAATAACGATATATTCGGATGAAATTTCAGCAAAAAATACTGGTTATTGAAGATGATCAGGAATTGGGGAATACCATTCAACACATTCTAAGTTTCAGCGGATACGATGTTTGTTATACAAATAATGGCGCTTCCGGAATTCAAAGAGCATTCGAATACAATCCTGATTTGATACTGTGCGATATTGGTATGGATCCAATTGATGGGTATCAGGTTTTTAAAGTGTTGGAAGAAAGCTCAATCCTTAATAGAACTCCTTTTATATTTTTGACGGGAAGTTCGGAATTAGACGATATTCGGTTTGGAATGTCGCTTGGCGCTGATGATTATTTAGTAAAGCCGTTTCGCAACGACGATTTGATCAAATCAATCGAAAAACGACTTGAAAAATTCAGGATGATAAGAGAGGAAGCAGATCGGGAATTTAACCGGTTATTCAATCTTTCTCCGATTGGACTTTTTTTATTCGATGGTACCAAAGTCCTGCATGCAAATCCTGCATTTAGGAAGCTTGTAATTAATAATGGTGAGCAGGTGCTTGGAACCTTAATTGAAAACTTCATTGACAGTCAGTCGATTCAGAAATTAAAGGCAAATGTCCAGGAATACCTTTCAGATAAAAGCGAAATTTTTAATGATGAAGTTATTGTAAAAACATACGATGGAGAAGAACTGCCAATCAATCTCGTTGTTTCAGAAATTAAAAAGTTTTCGGATCATAAACTTTACATAGGATTATTTACTTCACTGGCAAAGACTACTGTGTCAATCGGAACGTATGATTATGCAGATGAGGTAAATAATTTGCTCAAACGGGAAAATGTAAGGATTTCTGAATCCTTGGGCGAAAAGATTACCAACATTTTTAAACAGAAAACGCTAAACATCAAAAACCAAAACAATACATTTTTTACAAAAAGGGAAAATGAAGTGCTTTGTTTGTCGATGGAAGGATTACCAATTAAAATTATTGCCGATAAACTTTCAATTTCAGACCGTACGGTCGAAAAATACCGTACAAAGATGATGGAGAAATCCGGATCGAGCAATATGATTGAAGTTATTATTTTCGCTCTAAAAAACAGGTTGATTGAAATTTAACTTGTTTCACGCGGTAGTTAATACGCAAAAATTAAAAAGGCAACACTCTGTAAAGAATGTTGCCTTTTTAATTTAGAACGGCAGATCGTTGCCATTGTCCTCACCTTGTTCCGGAGGAGGAATATCACCGGTCGAAAATTCAGGAGGATAACTTTTTGACCCGGAAGCTGCCGTTGCAGTCTCAATTTTCCATGCATTGATGTTATGAAACCATTTTCCGTTAAAATCGCGCGATTCAACCGAGAAAAAGACTTCAACTTCTGCGCCTTCAGCAATTCCATCGAGCAAAGAGCTTTTGTCGCCAAATAGCGTAAAACACACCTTTTTGGGGAATTGCTCATTTGTTTCAATAACAAATTCCTGCTTTTTCCATTCTTTGCCAGCTTTACTTACTCCTGACTCAGGTTTCAAAATCTGAATCACTGTTCCTTTTACTTGTATGCTCATTGTTTGTATGTTTAGCTTATCAGTAATAAAAAAAGCACTCTTGCAGACTTTTGCAAGAGTGCTTTTCAGGTTGTGTTAAATACTATATTTTAACAATTTCCAACAATTCAACTTCAAAAATAAGTGTTGAATTTGGTTTAATATCAGCACCAGCTCCTCTTTCGCCATAAGCAAGGGCAGCAGGGATAAATAGTTTCCATTTTGATCCAACAGGCATTAATTGCAGTGCTTCTGTCCAGCCCGGAATTACATTTCCAACCGGGAATACAGCAGGTTCGCCACGATCAACTGAACTGTCAAATACTTTGCCCTCAATGGTAGTTCCATGGTAATGACATTTTACCTGATCAGCAGGAGTAGGTTTTGGTCCTTTTCCAGCTGTAATGATTTCATACTGCAAACCACTTGGAAGAGTTACAACTCCTGATTTACTTGCATTGGCAGCAAGAAATTCTTCGCCTGCCTTAATGTTTTTATCAGCTTCTACTTTTGCAATTTCAGTGAAATATGCCTGAATCATTCCGTTGGCGTTGTCAGCTTTGATTTGAACTGAATCGCCTAAAAATGCTTTCTGGAAGGCAGCAATTATAATTTCCTTGTTAAGCTGATCCACGCCAGGTGCATCTTTCATCTGTTGTTTGTTGTTTTCGCCAATAAGTACGCCCAATGCATAACTTACCGAATCGTTGTTGTTGGCAAGCTTGGTGTCACCTTTAATTCCCGAATTCTGACATCCGGCT
>JAUYEQ010000200.1 GCA_030691295.1 Bacteroidota bacterium | reverse complement strand
AAAAATTAAATCTGGATTAACGAATAATTCAACCAATATCTCATTCGGAAAAGCTGGCGATATGAAATTATTTGATTTTGGATTAAATATTGGTGCAGGTATCAGAATGGATGACATTCTTGTGAGGATTCAATATGGGTATGGCTTAACAAACTTGGATACAGAAGATTCGAGCAATAATGAAATAAAAAATAGGGTTATAGGCATTTCCATTGGTTGTATGTTTAGTTCAAAATAGGTACTATCTTCTATAAAAAACAAAACCGCCCGGTACCTCTGTACCGGGCGGAAAAAAACCAAAAATCAACTAACCTTTAAACCGTCGGGCAACTTCATCCCAATTAACCACGTTGAAAAAGGCATCGACATAATCAGGTCGCCGGTTTTGATACTTCAGATAATATGCATGTTCCCACACATCCACCCCAAGTACCGGTGTTCCTTTTATTTCTGCCAGATCCATTAACGGGTTATCCTGATTAGGTGTAGATGAAATCACCAGACCATCACCTTGCTTTACCAGCCAGGCCCACCCAGACCCAAACCGGGTGAGGGCTGCTTTTGTAAATGCTTCTTTAAAATTTTGATACGACCCAAACGATTCATTTACGACTTTCAACAAATCACCTTCAGGCTGTTTCGCGCCTTGGGGAGCCATTATTTCCCAGTATAAATTGTGGTTGTAAAAACCGCCGCCATTGTTGCGCACTGCAACCGGCTGAGCCGATATATTGGACAAAATTTCTTCAATTGTTTTTCCTTCAGTTTCTGTTCCCTGAATTGCAGCATTCAAATTGTTGGTATATGCTGCATGGTGTTTTCCATGATGTATTTCCATCGTTTGTGCATCGATATAGGGTTCGAGTGCATCAAAAGCGTAGGATAATTTTTGTAATTCGAATGCCATTTTTGTATTTCGTATAAATAAGATTTAATACTCTTTTATCTTCTATGCAAACATAGCACCTATTTGGATTTATTCCAAATAAGAACACCTTTTTTTTTATCAAATTTTTCTATTCGATATAGGCGGAGTCAATCATGTATCAATATTGGGTCTATGACGAATAGTGTGTGCAAAGTATTCATTTGTCAGATCATAATTGGGCAATAGAAAAAAATAATAGAACGCGGATTTACGCGGGTTTAGCTGATGGAAAGCGGATTAATATCCCAATAAATTGGAATGGATTCAAAAAAAGACAAATGGGCTAATGGATGGTTGATATTTTTATAAGCGTTTCTTTAGAAAATCATCCCGACTTGTTGGGATTTTTATCAGCTTTAATCCGCTAGATCATATTTAATCCGCGTTCCATTGTTTTTTGTTTTGTATTAGTATTTCCTTCTGCAAATATCAACGGTACTCTGCACCTGAAAATGATTACTTCATTTTACCCATACAAAACGTTGTAGAGCCTCAATAGATAAAACTACTGCCGCCCAAAAATTCACGAATGAGCGAAGTTGGTGGGATTTCCAGATCGTCGATCGGTTTGATGTAGGATAAAAATTTCAAAAGCCTGTTACTTTCGCTGAATTCCGGCTGGCTTTCAGGAACAGCTTTGAGCAAAGGCTCTGCATATTTTTTCAGAACAGCCAGTTCATAAACCATTGCTGAATTAAACATGACATCTGCATTTTCCTGATAGGGAAAAATATTCTTGTCCTCGCCGGCACGAACGCTTGGCCAACGGCGAATGGTATCCTGAGCCGAATAGTTCCGGTATTTACTGTCGCGAATCATCCTGCGAATCAATCGGTTATCGGTAGTCGAAATGTGATTTTGATCGTCGATCGAGATCTGGGTCAACGCCGATAAAAATATTTTGTAGGTATTCTCCGTTTTTATATGCGGAATCAAATTTGGATTCATGCCGTGAATTCCCTCAACAATCAGTATGCTGTTCGGCCCAAGTTGCAGCGATTTGCCTGAAGGAATCCTTTGTCCGAGTGTAAAATCGAATCTGGGTAATTCAATGGTTTCGCCATTGAAAAGCTGAAGAAGTTGACGATTAAAAAACTCAATATCAATGGCCTCAATGGCTTCAAAATCATATTCGCCAAAAATATCTTTCGGCGTTCTATCCCTGTCAACGAAGTAATCATCCAGTGAAATCATTACAGGTTTTAATCCGTTTACTGCAAGCTGCACCATTAAACGCTTGCTGAAAGTGGTCTTCCCTGAAGCCGATGGTCCTGCAACCATGATGATCCTGACCTGTTTTTTGCGTTCGGTGATCACATTGGCTATTTCGGCGACTTTCTTTTCGTGCAATGCTTCAGAAATTTTGATGATGTCGCTGCTTTGTCCGTTCAGGGTGGAATCATTCAGATTTGCAAGGTTGTCAACATTTAAAATTTCAGCCCAATCTTTGTGTTCCTGAAAAACGCCGAACAATTTATCGAGCTTCGTGTATGGCTGAACTTCGCTGAATTTGGCCGGATTGGGAATTCGCAAAAGCAATCCCTCATAGTAAGGAACGAGGTCGAAAACCTTCAGGTAACCAGTTGAAGGCACCATATATCCATAGAAATAATTCGCAAGGATGCCAAGAAAATACAAATAGGAAAACAGATCACCTTGTTGCTCTATAAGCCGGGCTTTAAATACCAAATTTTGTTTTCGGCAAATTTCAACAGCTTCAGCACTCGGCAATCCGACTTTTAAAAAAGGAATATCCAGCTCAACCAACTGGAGCATTTCACTTTTGATGGCAAAAATATCAGATTCGGATATCGGTCGGTTCAAGCCAACCAGCTCGCAATAATAACCACGAGAGATTCCATGCATCATCTTGAGTTTTACTTCAGGAAATACCTCACGAACTGCTGCATATAAAATAAAAAAAAGCGACCGAACATACAGACGTAATCCATCGGGGTGCGAATAATCGATGAATTCTACTTTTTTGGTTTTCACAAACACAAAAGAGAGTTCTTTTACCTTGTTATTTACCAGGGCTCCAATTACAGGATTCTTCAATTTTATATTAAAATCATCTTTAATTTCCATTAAGGTTACACCCAGAGGGTACGCCTTTTTCGTATTCGTATTGACGCAATAAATGTCGATTGTGTTCATATTCAAATAGTTTCAAGTTAAGTGATAGTCAGTTATTGTCATTGGTTGTCATTTAATAGTCATTCATTTGTCATTTAATTGCCGATGGCTATATTGCTAAGCTATCAACGAGCATTTAATGAGTGAAACTAATGACAACTAATGACTCATATTATTATTTCAGACCAAGTCTTCAATATTTCAACCTTTTAATTCCTGTCGCAGATATTGTGCAGTAAACGATTCCTTGCTTTTTACAACTTCTTCAGGAGTGCCAAAACAAAGTACTCTTCCACCCTCTTTTCCACCTTCAGGACCAATGTCTATCACATGATCGGAAACTTTTATCACATCCATGTTGTGTTCGATTACAATTACCGTGTTGCCTCTGTCAACCAGCCTGTTAAGTACTTCAAGCAAAACGCGGATGTCTTCGAAATGCAGGCCGGTGGTGGGTTCATCGAGAATATACATGGTTTGGCCTGTATCCTTTTTCGCCAGCTCGGTAGCCAGTTTCACCCGCTGCGATTCGCCTCCTGAAAGGGTGGTGGACGATTGCCCAAGTGTGATGTATCCCAAACCAACGTCCTGAATGGTTTTCAATTTGTGCGAAATCGATGGAATGTGATCGAAGAATTCAACGCCCTGATTGATGGTCATGTCCAGCACATCGCCGATTGACTTCCCTTTGTACCGAACTTCCAGCGTTTCGCGGTTGTACCGACGGCCATTGCAGGTATCGCAATGCACGTAAACATCGGGCAAAAAATTCATCTCAATCTGTTTCAGTCCGCCGCCCTGACAATCTTCGCAGCGACCACCTTTCACATTGAACGAAAACCGTCCGGGCTGGTATGCCCTGATTTTGGCTTCGGGCAACTGCGCGAACAAATTTCGGATATCGGAAAACACGCCGGTATAAGTAACCGGATTGCTGCGTGGTGTGCGACCAAGCGGCGACTGATCAACCTGCACAACTTTGTCAATATTGTTGAGTCCTGAAATTTTGGAATACGCAAGCGGATCTTTTACCGATGAATAAAAATGCTGACTCAAAATAGGTTGCAGCGTGGAATTGATCAAACTGGACTTTCCGCTGCCGGAAACTCCGGTAATGCAAATCAATTTTCCCAGCGGAAAATCAACCGAAACATCTTTCAGGTTATTACCGGTGCATCCTTTAATCGAAAGCACTTTGCCGTTTCCTGATCGCCTTTTCTCCGGAACCGGGATTTTAGCCTCGCCAAGCAGGTACTTCGAAGTCAGTGTTCCTGCAGTCAATATTTGCTGGGGAGTACCGCAAGCCACCACATGACCGCCGTGCCGACCGGCAAAAGGGCCCATGTCTATCACATAATCGGCATTCATCATCATGTCCTTGTCGTGCTCTACCACAATCACCGAGTTGCCCGTATCGCGCAATTGCTCCAGCGAATTGATTAATCGCAGATTGTCGCGGTGATGCAATCCAATGCTTGGTTCGTCGAGAATGTAAAGCACATTTACCAACTGCGAACCAATTTGTGTTGCGAGCCTGATTCGTTGCGTTTCGCCTCCCGACAATGTTCTGGAAGTACGATCGAGCGACAGGTATTTTAAACCGACATCCAGCAAAAAACGAATCCGGTCGCGAATTTCCTTGATTACTTCAGTTGCTATTTTTTGTTGCCGTTCAGAAAGACGGTCTTCCAAATTATCGAGCCAGTTGCTTAATTCAGAAATATCAAGCTGTGCCAGTTCCGAAATATTTTTCCCATCAATCCTGAAATACAGCGACTCCTTTTTTAGCCGTTGACCTTTGCATTCGGGGCAGGCAGTTTCGCGCACAAACTGGTTGGCCCACTTCTGCGCTTTCTGCGACGGATTGTCATCCTTCTGCAAATCAATGTATTTGATCACTCCTTCGTAAGTCATCATGTAATTCATTGAAACTCCCAGCGGCGAGTTTTTAAGCTGAATCCGCTCATTGGTCCCGAAAAGAATGGCATTCAGACCGTCTTCAGGAATATCTTTGATGGGTGTTTTCAGGGTAAAACCGAACATGTCGCCCAAAGCTTCAATCTGCCAAAAAACGAGGGTGTTCTTATGGGCGCCAAGCGGAGCAATTCCTCCGTTCTGAATGCTCTTTGTATTGTCAGGAACAATCTTTTCAAGATCAATTTCGCTGATCATGCCCAGCCCGTTGCATTTTGGACAAGCACCCTGCGGCGAGTTGAACGAAAAGTTATGCGGGGCAGGTTCGTTGTATGAAATTCCGGTTGTGGGGCACATCAACTGTCGGCTGTAATATTTTGCCACCTGGCTATCGTGATCCAGAATCATGGAAATACCATGCCCGTTTTTCATGGCAATTTGCAGCGAGTCGCGAAGGCGTTTATCGCTGGCTTCATCCACCAGCAAACGGTCGATCACAATTTCGATGAAGTGATTTTTGTAGCGATCGAGCCGCATGGCCGCTTTCAATTCTGTCACAACTCCATCAATTCGTGCATTCAGAAAACCTTTCTTCAGGATTTGCTCAAACAATTCGCGGTAATGACCTTTCCGGCCTTTTACAACCGGAGCAAGTATCAGGATTCGCTTTCCGGAGAAAGAAGTTTTTATAAGGCTAATGATCTGGTCGTCAGTGTATTTCACCATTTTTTCGCCGGTGTTGTACGAAAAAGCTTCGCCGGCACGGGCATACAAAAGCCTCAGAAAATCATAGATTTCGGTGACGGTACCAACCGTTGAACGTGGATTTTTATTTGTGGTTTTTTGCTCGATGGCAATCACAGGGCTCAGTCCGGTGATCAGATCGACATCGGGGCGTTCCATGGTGCCCAGAAAAGATCGTGCATAAGCCGAAAACGTTTCGATGTAACGGCGCTGACCTTCAGCATAAATGGTATCGAAAGCCAGCGATGACTTGCCGCTACCGCTCAAACCGGTAATGACTGTTAGTTTATTCCTCGGAATTTCGACATTTACATTTTGCAAATTGTGAACACGTGCACCGTGAACCACAATCAGGCCGTCTTCTTCCGTCAAATTTTCCGGAGAATGGATGTTTTCTAATTTCAACATTTAATTCGTTTTTGTTCTAAAACCTTTTTCCGGAATTTTAATGGCATAAGTCTTTCGGGTAGGGTTTTTCAGTAGCGTGTCCCTCAGCCAGGGATTAAACATTTTCAGGATTTTATAGTTGATTCCATTTTCAAGAGCAAAGTCTGCCCAACTCAAAACCGGACCTTTTACTTCTATAGATTTAGTTTCAATAATCGGATAAAACTGGTCTTTTTCTACACTGAAACCATATTTTCCGGGGTCTTCCATCACCAGTTTAAACGCAAGAATGCGGAATACGTATCGGGTTGTTTCTTCAACAAAAAACAAATCGTAATAACTCCTGACTTTTTGATTGTTGATGTTGTTGACAACCCTGGTTCTGCCCCCATTGTATGATGCAGCAACCAGCGACCAGCTTCCGAACCGTTCGTAAGCCGATTTCAGGATACGGCAAGCAACTTCGGTTGACTTTTCAATGTGATAGCGCTCATCAACTTCATCGTTTATTTCCATGCCGTTCTCTTTCGCAACAGATTCGAGTATCTGCCACATACCAACTGCTTTGGCTGATGAAACGGCGCGCGGATCGAAACCACTTTCTGCAACGGCTAGGTATTTAAAATCTTCAGGAATGCCATGCGACTTCAGAATTGGCTCGATAATGGAGAAATAGCGTGGAGCATTTTTAATGTACCGAATGGTCTGCGAATGAAAATATACTGTGGACAACAATTCGCGATCGAGATTTTCACGCACATCGAAGTATTCCAATGGTACTTTCTCACCTGCAAAAGTGAGCTCTTTTGGCAACTCAACAGGGGTAAACAAGTGGGTTCCGAGTGAATCGGGCGCCTGACGATTGCTGTTTGAACACGCGGTAAAGGGTAAAACCAACACAACAGGAAGAGCCATCAATATTCGGGAGAACCGGGTAGATATCTTAAAATCCATATTTATTTTTCAAAATTCGACAATTTGCAAAAATAGCTGTTTTAATCTCTTCAGTCAACAAACCTTGCTCTTTATTAAAAATAAAAACCGGACAAAATTAATCGACCGGTTTTTTATCAGAGAATACCACAGACTTCTTAGTCCTTTTGCATTGCGGACTGTTTTAACATTGAAACGAAGGTAAAGCAAAAATATTTTTCATAAAACAATTAATTATATTTATTTAACAATTTTACACATAGTAGTCCGTTATATTTGCAAACATAAACAACCCAAAATTCACACAATCTTCTGAAATGAGTAAATTATCTACCTTTTTTATTCTTTTTTTTCTGTCGCAACTTGCTTTCTCACAAACATTCACCATTCGCGGTTTTGTTACCGATCAAACCAATGGCGAACGGCTGCTGAATGCAAATGTTTACGAACAGAAAATCCTGCGCGGAACCATCAGCAACAACTTTGGTTTTTACAGTCTGACTTTGCCCAAAGGCAGTTATTCAATCGCCTGTTCTTTTGTGGGCTATCAAACCCAACTGCTTGAAATTGATCTGACAAAGGACACAATCATTGATTTTAAATTAGCAACAAAAGCTGATTTAGATGAAGTTACAGTTGTCGGGCAAAAAGTTGAATCGAAACTTACGAGCACTCAAATGAGCCGGGTGGATATCCAGATGGACAAAGTTCAAAGTCTGCCGGCATTTTTGGGCGAGGCCGATGTGATAAAAACCATCCAGCTTTTACCCGGCGTACAATCGGGAACCGAGGGAACCAGCGGATTGTATGTTCGCGGCGGCGGCCCCGATCAGAATCTGATTTTACTCGACGATGTTCCGGTTTACAATGCCGAACATCTTTTTGGCTTTTTCTCAGTGTTCAATCCCGACGCGATTAAGAGTGTTTCGTTTTATAAAGGAGGTTTTCCGGCACGATTTGGTGGCCGCCTGTCTTCCGTTCTCGACATCCGAATGAAAGACGGAAACGAAAAGGAGTTGCACGGGAATTTCTCTATTGGACTGATTTCCTCGAAAATAAATCTGGAAGGCCCAATAGTGAAAGACAAAACCACGTTTAACTTTTCAGCCCGAAGAACTTATGCCGATTTGCTTGCCAGGCCTTTAATAACCTCAAGTTCAAACGGGGATGATGTTGGTGGCTATTTTTTCCACGACCTGAACATGAAAGTCACCCATAAATTTTCGGATCGGAGCCGGGTTTATTTAAGCGGATATACCGGACGTGACAAAGCTTATTACAGAAGCGACTCGAAATACACTTATAAAAATGAAAATAATACCGATGAAACGGTTCAAAACAAGGATAAATTTTCATTGGGCTGGGGAAATATCACCACTGCTTTACGCTGGAATTTCATCTTCAGTAATAAACTTTTTGCCAACACAACCCTCACCTACAGCCGGTATCTATTTGATGTCATGGAAAATTCGACACGTAAAAATCTCACAACGGGGAAAAACGGGGAAGAATTTGGCCTGAACTATAAATCAGGAATTGAAGATTTTGGCTTGAAAATGGATTTCGATTATTTTCCGGCATCCAATCACCGGGTTAAATTTGGAGGAAGCATCATTGATCATACCTTCAGGCCCGGCATATTGGCTTTTAAAGAAAGCGACCGGGAAAGCACTGCAAAAATCGACACCGCTTTTGGCAATCCTAACATTCGCGCTCAGGAAATGTATGCTTATATTGAAGACAATTTTGATTTGAGCGCACGGCTTTCGGTAAATGTTGGACTTCATTCTTCCGGTTTTTTGGTTGACAACACTTTCTACGCATCATTGCAACCACGAATATCTGCCCGCTACATGGCCTCCGATCGCCTTTCGCTGAAAGCTGCCTACTCGAAAATGAGCCAGAACATTCACTTGCTTTCTTCATCAACCATCAATCTGCCAACCGATTTATGGCTTCCGACCACCAAAAAAGTAAAACCTCAGACTTCGCATCAATTTGCTTTGGGAGGAGTTTACAAAGTTAATCCCGCGGTTGACTTCAGCATTGAAGGTTTTTACAAGTCGATGACCAATTTGCTTGAATACAAAGAAGGTGCATCGTTTGTGGGAGCAACTACAGGATGGGAGGACAAAGTTGAAATGGGCAAAGGCTGGTCGTATGGAGCCGAATTCCTGCTTGAAAAAACAATTGGAAAAACAACCGGCTGGATTGGCTACACCTGGTCGAAAGCCGAGCGCCAGTTCGACAACCTGAATTGGGGACGGAAGTTTTATGCCCGCTATGATCGTCGCCACGACGGAAGTTTTGTGATGACGCACAAATTCTCGAAGCGTTTTGATGTGGGTATGACCTGGGTTTACGGAACCGGAAATGCGGTCACGCTTCCTACCCAGAATGTGAGTGGTGCATACATGCCTTATATCAACCAGTTTACACACCAGTCGAACTACGAATATTTCGGGCAAAGAAACAATTACCGGATGCCATCTTACCACCGAATGGACGTCGGGTTCAACTTCCACAAACAAAAAAAACACGGTATCCGTACCTGGAACCTTAGCTTCTACAATGCCTATTCGCGTCAAAATCCATTTTTCCTGTATTTTGAACAAACATCCGAAACAGAATACAATCAGACAGGCAAATCAAGAAAATTAACTCAATTGAGCCTGTTTCCAATTATTCCATCCATTTCATACAGCTACAAATTTTAATTCTCTGAAACCATGAAACGAACTATATTCATCATTTTACTTCTTGCGACAATTTTTTCGTGTACAAAAACCCTCGATTTTGACGAAGCAAACAACGAAACCCAATTGGTTCTGAACAGCATAATTTGGCCCGACTCTGTTTTCTCCGCAAGCATCAGTAAAAGCACTTCCATTTTGATGGACAAACAAGTAGGTCAAATAACTGGCGGAACGCTGGATTTGTACGAAAATGGAACGTTGCTGACACAGATCACTTCGCCTACCGGACAGTTTTATGCTTCAGGAATTAAACCTAAAGCAGGTAAAAGTTACCGGATTGTTGTCAACTCAAATGGCAAACAAATAGAGGCTGAAACGACCATTCCTGATCAGACTGAAGTTCTTTCGATTGATACCAGCTCTGTTAAAGATGAATATGGGTACAAAAGAATAAATTACAAGGTGAAAATTAAAGATCCGGTTGGGGATGACTATTACCGGATTGTGGTTATGAATGAAACCCTGAGTAAAATGACATTTATTGATTCTGAAAAGAAAAAAACCACTGCGTATTATCTGCAAAAAATGCAATATTCAATTCTTTCTGACGATCCTGTTTTTAATAGTGTGTACAATAATATGGGTGAAGATATAATTGACATGGGGCCGGAAAACGATTACAATATTTTCCCGGATGATTATTTTAAAGGGAAAGAATATTCGGTTCAATTTCAGATCTCGCCTTATGGTTATGGTTATTATTCACCATATTCCCCTGGATTTGGCTACGATCCGAATAGCCCTAACAATACGATCTTTGAACGAAATACCATCCATATCCAAAAACTTTCAAAAGATTTGTACAATTACCTGAAATACCTAAAGCTTCACAATCACTATCGCGACAATCCGTTTTCGGAACCGGTGCCGGTTTACTCGAATATAAAAAACGGAACCGGCATATTTGCTGGCTTTAATGATAATGCGGTTTCTCATTTTGAGAAAGTCTATATACCTTTTTCGATGGATACAATAAAGATTGAAGAACAGTATGGTGGATATAATTACGGCGGAGGTTATTAAGGCTCACCTGAAACTTCAGGAAACCTCCTCTGTAATAACATTTTGAGTTGAAATTCGATTATAGGAATCAAAAAAACCGGTCAAATTAAATTGACCGGTTTTTAATTAGAGGATACCACAGACTACGTGTCCTAATATTTTGAGGACTGGTTAGGCTTTTTTCACTACAGGAATTATGCCAATTTGTTTTATATCTTGAATATTTGAGTAATCGTACAGCATAAATCCCTTTTCTCCAATCAGGAACAAATAATTGTTCATCGGAATAACATCGTAAGCATTTATGGAAGGAAAACTTTTAACCAGGTTTTGGGTAATCGCCAACGGATCGGCAGCATTGTAAATTTTCAAACCTGCATCGCCATCGCAGATAAACAGCAGGTCATCGTCAATTCCCAATCCTTGCGGGCCATACATTGGATATGATTTGAGCAATTGAAATTGTGAATAACCATTGCTCATCCTGATCACATCCAATTGATTGAGCGTTCCGCGGCAGGTGTTTCCGCCTTTCAGGGTAACAAAAGCCAGATCGCCTTTAATCACCACCGGGTCGCAGGCTGTCATGTGCGAGAATGAACCTTTTTGCGATGGACGCTCAGGAACTTCGAGCGACTTTACGATCATGCCGTTTTGAGTTCCAAGGAACAGGTGTTTGTCGGTAATAAAAATGGTTTCCACATTCCAGTTCACGTATTCGGTGTTCAATAAAGTGACTTCGGAATTGGAATTCAGCTTAAAAGTCATCAAACTGTTCTGATTCACAATGTATAGAAAGCTTTCATACAATCCGAAACGGGCCATACTTCCGCCAACACCGAATGTTGTTCCAGAAGCGCCATTCACTCCACCACTACTGTACGAAGCCATATCCATTTTTTCGGCATTCATTCCACGGTAATAGATCGGGTAATAGCGTTGTTCAAGTTCCTGACGAACACTCTTTACTTCCCAGCCGGTAACTACCCCTTTTGTTTCATCCAATTTGGCAAGTGGGTATTTGGTGTCGTAAGTCGGTAAAGTATAAGGAAAAATCTTTTGCACACGGCCGCTTTCTTTGATGCTTGCGAAACTTGAAACATCAATCGAAACCAGGTCGATGTAACTGTCGGCATACAAAATGTTGTCCTTAATGGCGATGTCAACATTTCCCGGAATCTCGATAAAGCCTTTGTTTTGTGGATTGGTCGGGTCGCTCACGTCGTAAACATGCACACCTTTCATTTTTTCGTTGATGAAAATGTACTGATCCTTGAAATAGATTTTCCCCGGATTGTTCATTTCGCGGGCTGCGGTCATTTTTACAGCCGAGCGCAAATCCTCGTAACTCAGGTAAACAGGATCGTTGGCCGTAAAAGTTTCGAATACTTTGTCGGTACAAGCTGAAGTAAAGGCAAGTACAATTACCAATACTGAAATAATATATTTAGTTTGTTTCATGGCAGTGGTTAGTTAAAGATGAATCCGATTTTCAGTGACAGGCGCGAAAAGTTGGTTTCGAGCTTGTAGCCATTTTCTCCCGAATAATTCAGTTGATGGTAGCGGTATCCGAACGAAAAGAACCAGCCAAAGTTATCGGAGGTAAACCGCTGAAAACCGATGGACGGATTAATGAGGTAACCGCCTTCGGCATTGAGTTTCGAATTCGGTTGTGGGTAAGGATAATACGAAGATGAATAGTCGTAAGTGATTAATTGTCCACGGTTGCCATCTTCAAGCGGAACCTGATATCCAGCCTGTAAATTAACAAAAGGGGTAAATTTTGTGTCCCTGAATTTGTACTGAAATTGTGCAAAAACGGGTAGGTAGCTTTCTTCAAAAAATTCAGCGCCAAGGCCAGCTCCTGCGTAAAAATTCCCGTTTATCCTGAAATTGACCGACGACATAAACGAAAAAGGCGCCGATTGGTTATTTCCGGAGTTACCCAATAAAACACCCATCGAAGTATCGAAGAAATAATCCTGAGAGAGTCCCGATTCCTGCCGTACTTTTGAATATTTCGAAATACTGTCAACTTCTTCATTTTTGAATACCCATTGATTTCCTGATGAATTGATTTTCACAATTTCAGCATCGTTGGTTATCAGTTCGCCTTTAATTATTCCTCCTGATTTCAGGTAAACAATGTCCTTTTTGCCTCTTTGTGCAAAAGCCGGAACAAGGAACAAGGCTGATAAAAGCAGTATCAGAATTTTTTTCATTTGATTTTGGTTTTTTTAGTTTTTAATTTTCCTGATGACAATTGAATTCTATTTTTGGTTTTCGTACTGTTTTGAAGATGTGATGACCGAAAAAAAGGTTGCGCGGGGTAGAAATTTATTCAGGGAAGGAAGTGGATCTTGTCAAAAATAACTCATCAAAACTCCAGGCAAAGCTTTCCCAAAGTTTTTTTCAGTTTAAAAAAAACTTTAGGAAAGCTATAACACACTGACCACTCCTTTAAAATTCAAAACTTAAACCGGTAAAAACTCCAATGGTGTAAGGTTTGTAAGTAACCGACGAGTTGTTGTTCAGCGAATTAAGGTAGTATTTAACGCGAGGTTCCACATTCAGGAAAACACGTTTTGATAAACCATATTTTAAGCCGACGCCCAACGTTCCGCTGTAATTCAGCAATTGCATGTCTTGTGTTTTGCCAACAAGGTTTTTGCCGTCACCACTTTCCATAAAAGTTTGGTTTCCTACCAGCATATTTGAGCTGAAACCGCCCATCATTTCCACATCAAATCTGGAATCGATAATCGTATATCGCAAATAAAGCGGAATTTCGATGTACTCAAAATTCTGAATAAACCGTGCGTCAGAAACCACCACGGCGTTCGATACCATCGCCTTTTCGTCGAGATTCGCGCCCAGAACTATTCCTGAAGGAACACTGCTGAATTCAATTACACCGGCGGCACTGTTCATCATCATTTTACTCGATTTGGTGTCAATATTTACCGAAGTATTAAAATACTCAGCTCCACGATCGGCACTGGCAAACATATAATCACTATTTGCTGATGAACGGCTTGAATTTCCGGAAGCCTGTCCCAACCCTGAATAATAAACACCACTCTGCACGCTAAGGCGTTTGCCTTTTTTGTATTCCACCGAAATTCCACCACCAATATCAACAGGATTGTTGGCTGAGTTCAGCATGTTGCTTGCATAAACCTGCGAATGGCTGCTGCCCGAGACATTGAATGCCGGTGAAACCTGTGCGCCAACCAGCCAGCGGACTTTCTTCTGTTTTTCATTCTGCGCCAGAAATTGTTGCTTGTTTTGCTCAATTATCTGTTGATCGATGGTCATTTCAAACTGATCGAAGTTTGTGTCTTTCACCTTCATTTCATGCAACACATTTGCACATTGATTATTGCTGATTATCCTATGACTCCTGATTTTTATCGGATGCATCAAGTTTGATACAGTAGCGCGTGCACTCAATATTGGTTCATTGGTAATTTTCTTTTCCTGAGAACTGATTCGGCTCGCAATCTGCAAATCTTTATCAGATGCAGACTTGAATGATTTTTCATCTCTGGACAAACCAGTTTCCGGAACCTTATCCAAGGTTATTTTCTCTTCAGGACCAAACTGTTTTGCAGTAGGTATTTCCGGAGAAGAACTCGGGCCAACAACAATCTGCTGAGGCGAGGTTTCGCTGTTCAGGTGCTGCAATTGCCATCCGGCCACGAAAGCCAGAAGAATCGCGGCGGCAACTCCGGCGACCCTCCAAAAAACTATTTTTCGGTTCCGTCGGGCTCCGGCAACTCCATCCAGCACATTCTGCAACAAATAAGCCGGAGGTTCCTTTTCGTAATTCCGAAGTTTTTCCCGGAATAAATCGTCTATATTTTCATCTCTCTTCATGCCGTATAATTGTTTTGGGCATTTATTTCACCGAAGTTCTCCTGAACTTTCTTTTTCATTATTTCCCTGGCTCTCGCCAGATTCGACTTAGAGGTTCCCTGCGTGATCGACATTTCTTTGGCTATTTCCTGGTGCGACATGCCTTCAATCACATAAAGGTTAAAAACCAGCCGGTAACGCGGGGGCAATTCCTGAATCAGTTTTACAAGATCGTCAGCCGAAATTTTCGCGATCACATCATCCGAAAAATTGATGGTATCATACACCGAAACATCTTCAACAGGATACATCAGATGTTGCTTCCTCAACTTTTCCAGAGAAACGTTTATCATGATTCGCCTAATCCAACCTTCAAAAGAACCTTCCTGCCGAAACGATTTCAAATTGGTAAAAACTTTCACAAATCCATCCTGAAGGTTATCTTCAGCCTCAGTTGCATCTTTGGCATAACGCAAACACACCCCGAACATTTTCGGGGCAAACTGATGATATAGCTTTGCCTGCGCTTTCCGGCTTCCGGCAATGCAATCGGATATTATCGATGTAAAATCTTCCAATTCCTATTTTTAATCTGATCACTCAAAATTAACCGATTAATTAAAACTTTGAGTATTTCAACAGTACTTTACCCCTGATTTAATTGCCTGGGGCGATTCAGTTGTCAATTAGATGGAATGGCAAACGAAATAGTTGCGTCTGATGTATTTTTTAAATTGACTATCTTTACCAACAATGTCAACGCAACCATTTGCACCGCATTGACATCTTGAAATTATAACTTAAAAACATTTGCCATGAAACGAATAATTTCCATGTTACTGCTCACTTTTCTTTTTTCCTGCAATAATGCTGAGAACGAGCCCAAGGTTACTGATCTGACACCCAACGAAAAATCGGCCAAAATAATTGCTGCCGACAATCAGTTTGGATTTGAGTTATTCAGGAAAGTGGATGCTTCGCTTAATGAACCAAAGAATACCATGATTTCGCCCATGAGCGTTTCGCTGGCTTTGGCGATGGTTTACAACGGAACTGAAGGCAATACCAAGGCACAAATGGAGCAAATGCTGCACAAAGCAGGCATGACATCTGAGGACATCAACCAGAGCTACAAGGATTTGGTTGCAGCGCTTATCAGCCACGATCCGAAAGTGGAACTGTCGATCTCGAACGCAATTTTCTACCGGAACACATTCCCTAAAAAAGATGCTTTCAAAACCACCAACCAAAATTTTTACAATGCGGAAGTTGAAGGCCTGGATTTCACGAAAAATACCGAAACAGTGAACAAAGTTAATGGCTGGGTGAACACCAAAACCAAAGGGAAAATAGACAAGATAATAGAAGAAGTAAAAGCCGAAGATGTAATGTATTTGCTGAATGCCATTTATTTTAACGGCGAATGGAAATACCGTTTCGACACGAAAGAAACTGCTGACAGGAGCTTCACAAAAGAAGACAATACGGTGATTCAGGTACCAACCATGAAAATCGAAAAACCGTTCAATTATTTTAATCATACCGATTTCCAGCTACTCGAAATGCCTTATGGAAGCGGAAAATACTCAATGTTGATTTTTTTGCCCCAAACTGGTAAAAAAACTGACAATGTAATTTCACTCCTGAATCCTGAAAATGTGAACGACTGGATTTCGAAACTTTCAGAACAGAAAAAAGAAGTGTTTCTACCAAAATTCGAGTTCAAATTTGACAATAGCCTGAAAGATGAACTGGCAGCATTGGGAATGACAGATGCTTTCAATGACGCAAAAGCCAATCTGAGTGGAATTTCTGATGCGGCTAAACTGGTTATTTCTGAAGTAATGCACAAAACATACATCAAAGTTGACGAGCGGGGAACCGAAGCAGCAGCTGTAACAGGAATTACTGTTGGTGTAACTTCTATGCCAGTTGACAATTCTTTCCGGGTCGATCATCCGTTTGTATTTGCAATCCGCGAAAAAGACACCCAAGCCATTTTGTTTATTGGCAAAGTAATGGATCCGAAGCAGGAATAAAGAGAGCTTCTTGAGAATAGAAATGCAGTCGTTTTGATGCAAATTATTGAGAACAGTAGTCTGATTTTAAATATACTAAACATGAAATTGATGTTTTTTTTATTGACTCTTGCTGGCTTTTTTGGTTGCAATAGTACCGTTGATGATGCGTTCTTGCCTGTGCAGATTTCAACTACTCTTGTTGCAAGTGGTAACTTGTATGGAAACGGTGGTGAGAATATTCCGATGCAAAACATGATTATCTCAAATAACAACGATTGGACTGAGTTAATGAACAAATTGAATTCAGTTAATAATGTAACTGACAATTTTACCGAGACTGAATTTGATTTTACAAATTTTACAATTATTGCTTTATTTGATGATATAAAAATGTTTGGCGGATACTCAATTGAAATTGAAAGTGTTGTAGAAAACCCAAATGACTTAACAGTAACTATTCGCCACCAGTCTCCCAACGGAATCGCTCCTACTGTAATTACACAGCCATTCTTTATCCTGAAAATTTCTAAAACAGAAAAGAGAATCATTTTCAAGAACTTATCATGAAATCAATATTATTTCTAATTCCATTTTTCTTCCTGTACGCGTGTACCGAGCAAGCACAAGATGTGGAAATCAGGCAGGGCGATTGTCTGCAATACGTTGATCTGGATGCCGCGAATTACGACAGCCTTAAAACCGATCCAATCAACCTCATCAATGCACAACTTGTTGGCGACTGCCTGAAATTAACCCTTCAGTATAGCGGAGGTTGTGAAGAACACCAAGTGGATCTGGCATTAATTCATCCCTGGTGCGGAACGCCTCCCCTTCCGCCGCCAACCTTTGAGATCAGGCATAATTCTAATGAGGATAATTGCAAAGCGCTGGTCACCAAAGACTATAGTTTCGATATTTCAGGAATAAGGGAACAGGGAAAAAGCAACGTGGATTTTATTCTTTACGGCAAAAATTCTTCAGGAGTAATTGCCAGCAAAACATACACCTATAGTTATTAATGTTAAGCTTTCCCAAAGTTTATTTAAACTGAAAATAAACTTTGGGAAAGCTCGGCGTAAAATCAAGACTTAAATTCCTGATTTTGGCGTAAATTTAGGAATACAATTTCTGATTTTGGCGTAAATTTAGGAATTACATCGATTTGTTATTTATAAAAGTGATAACTTCGCAAAAAGTAAACAATAGGGCGAAGATGAAAAACAGAAAAATAGCTTACACTACCTTCAAAAAAAACACGTCCAAATTTGGCCGGATAATAGTATTGACAGGTGCCAGACAAACAGGTAAAACAACAATGGCTTGTAAATTATTTCCTCACTATGAATACATCTCCATCGAAGACCCAATTATGCGCAGCCGGTATTTGGAACTTACCGCATCTCAATGGAAGACGATGTTCCCATTCGCAATACTTGATGAAGTACAAAAAGAGCCTTTAGTAATTGAAAGTATCAAGTCGGTTTACGACCAATGGCCTGATCCTAAATACATCCTACTGGGATCAAGCCAGTTACTTCTCCTTGAAAAAGTCAAAGAAAGTTTAGCAGGGCGATGTTCAATTATTGAAATGTTCCCATTGACTATACCTGAACTCTGTACAAATAATTGGGAGGACATTATTGAAGATTCTATCTTTCAGCAAATTATCTTAAGTGAAAATCCTATTGAGTTTTTGCCATCATTTTTATTCGATAAAAAAATGGCCGGGAAACAAATTGCATGGGAACATTACCTAAAATACGGTGGATATCCTGCGGTATCTGAACCGGACCTTTCAGAAGAAGAAAAGTATGATTGGTTAAGAAGCTATGTACAAACATATTTGGAACGCGACATCCGTGATTTGGCATCGTTTCGCGACCTCGAACCATTTGTAAAATTACAGAGGTACCTCGCAATAAATACAGGCAACCTGGTCAACGCATCGGCCATCGCCACACAACTTGGCATGAGTGCAAAAACAGTGCAGCGTTATATCCGGTATTTTGAATTAAGCTATCAGGCACTTTCTTTACCAGCCTGGTCTCGAAACGAAACAAAACGATTGGTAAAAACACCTAAAATACATTATCTCGACAATGGTATCATCCAAACCATCCTTCAAAAAAGAGGTGGTATTACCGGAAATGAATTTGAAAGTCTGGTTATTGCTGAAATCTACAAACAAACAAAAACCTTACAAAAAACGCTCGGTTTTTTTCATTTACGAACACAGGACGGGAAAGAAATAGATTTGTTGATTGAACTTCAGAACGGGTATATTGCTATTGAAATAAAGATGAAACAAATCGTTGACAAACAAGATATCAGACACTTGTCAAACCTTGAAGAAATACTTGACAAACCTCTGCTGTATGCTTTTGTAATTTCAAACGACCCCGACACAAAGTATTTTGGCGATCATATAGTAGCTTTAAATGCAGCTTATTTTTTAGGTTAAATAGAAAATAACATCAAAACCAAAAATAATCCAGGGTTGTTGTAATTTTTTACATTTGTTTGTTACCTATTCGTGCATATTATGACAAGCGAACAGGATTCAATTGTCGGAAATAGTTTTTAATCCAAATTTCAACCTAATAACAAACGTATGATCAAATTCAGATTAATCCTGATGATTGCTCTTGTTCAATTCTCAGGAATGGTTTTTAGTCAGGGTATTCTAAACCAACCTGTCCCGGTTGATCCGGCAGCCAGAATCGGTCGGCTCGAAAATGGCTTGACCTATTACATTCGCCACAACGAAGAGCCCAAAGAGCGTGCAAGTTTTTACATCATTCAAAATGTAGGCGCTTTGCTCGAAAACGATGACCAGAACGGCCTGGCGCACTTTCTGGAACACATGGCCTTCAATGGCACCAAACATTTCCCCGGAAAAGGAATTATCAACACACTCGAAAAACACGGAGTGCAGTTTGGAAGAAACATAAATGCTTACACCAGTTTTGGGGAAACTGTTTATAATCTGAGCGACATCCCGGTGAAACATGAAGGACTGATTGATACTTGTTTACTTGTGCTGAATGACTGGTCGGATTTTCTGTTACTTACCGACGAAGAAATTGATGCAGAACGCGGTGTAATCAGCGAAGAATGGCGAACCCGCCGTACTGCAGGGTTCAGGATGCAAAGACAATGGCTTCCGGTTTTGCTGAATGGTTCGAAATACATG
>JAUYEQ010000198.1 GCA_030691295.1 Bacteroidota bacterium | reverse complement strand
GTTGGTGGGCAAAAAAATATTGTCCGCAGCTACTGCTTTGCCATTTAATCATCCCAATTACGAATCAAAGCTAAATTATTCTATTCCCCGAATCGCTGACTTTTTTATTCTAATTTGCCACTCCATCCAAAACTTGTAACTTTGTTGCAAATTTAAAACCGACCCATCATGTTTTCAGGAATTGTAGAAGAAGCCGGCAAAGTGATTGCCATTGAAAAAGACCAGGAAAATGTACATTTTACCTTAACCTGCTCGTTTGTTGATGAATTGAAAATTGATCAGAGCCTTTCGCACAACGGTGTTTGCCTGACAGTGGTGAAAATCGACCGCGAGGCAAAAACTTATACCGTAACTGCCATCAAGGAAACGTTACTGAAAACCAATCTGGGCAAACTTGTTGCCGGAAGCAAAGTGAATCTGGAACGCAGCATGATGATGAATGGCCGCTTGGACGGACACATTGTTCAGGGGCACGTTGATCAGACTGCGACCTGCACCAGTGTTGAAGAGGCCGACGGCAGCTGGTATTTCACATTCGAATATCCGTTCGATAAGGAAATGGCGCAAAAGGGTTACATGACGGTTGAAAAGGGTTCGGTGACCGTAAACGGCGTCAGCCTGACAGTGGTGAACTCGAAAGACAATTCATTTCAAGTGGCCATTATTCCATATACTTACCACGAAACCAATTTCCACACTTTTGAAGTAGGCACAACAGTTAACCTCGAATTTGATATTATCGGGAAGTATTTGAGTAAAATGATGAGTTTTATTTAGTGAAAAGTGTTCAGTGTTCAGTCTCAGTGTTCAGAGTTGCAAACTGCGACTGACCACTGCGACTGTAAACTTTCCTATCGTTTCATCATAAACTTGGTGGTTCCGATGTTGCTTCCATCTGCAAAAATATCGATGGTATATTCACCGGGCAGGAATTCGGCTCCTTCGTTGTCCCAGAAGATATTAACAGGCAAGGAATTTCCTTCGTAGGTAACCTCGCGTTTGGCTGAGTATGGGATTTTCAGGTCTTCGAATGCAAACACATCGCTGGCCGATTTCTGGAACAATACCTGATTGGGTTTTTGAATGCGTACATAAATTACCTTGTTTCCGCGGGGTGCGGTTACATTTTTGCTAATCACAAAACTTACCCTGATCTGCAAAGCACGTCTTGCACTTTCAGCTTCCTTGCCCCGGTCATTAATTCCAACCGCAACCAATTCGGTGACTTCAAGTTGAGCGGCCATTTTTATTTTTTCCTGAAGGCGGTCTTTCTCCACTTCCAGTTGCTGATTTTTCGATTCAGACTGAGCAAATTCCTCTTTTACCTGACTGTTTTCAGCCATCAGCAATTCATTGCGGCGATTGAGCGAATCAACCTGAATGATGTAATTTTTCATGATGGTGCGCAATGTAGTTACCTCCTGACGGTATCTTGCAATCTCGTCGTAACTCACTTTTTTTACCTGGCCAACTTCAAGCAGCAAATCTTTCACTTTGGTTTGGGCAAACGATAATTCCGACTGAAGGGTTTCGTTATTGGTATGAATCGAATCGTAATTGGTCATCATCGAACTCAGTTCGGTTTGGATAGAAACTTTCTCCTGATTCAATGCATTTAATATCTTCTTGTTTTCGCTGTGCTGAACAAAGAAAACCACCACCACCGCCAGCAATACCACTGACAGAAAGATAATAATCAGGTTATTCCTTCTCTCTTTTTCAGTCTCACCAAGTGAAAAACCTTTTTTCTTTTTCCCAAATTCATCCATCGTTCCTGAGTTTTAGAATTCTTAAAACGCAGGCAAAAGTAACATTATTTTACGGCCTTTCAAGTGGTAAGGAACTCGGGAGAGTTCTTTTGGTGAATCCTGAAGGGATTTAATGTGAATAGCTCCGGATGTAATCCGGGGTAAAAATGCGGTGACAAACAGCAACCCTGCAAGGGTTGAATATGTTTATATGTAATATTCAACCCTTACAGGGTTGCCTCTATCTATTTGCACTTTTTAACCGGGTTTTACCCGGGGCTATTCAAATTCAACCACTCTGTGGTTTTTATTTTTAAACATGATTTTTTGCATAAACCTATGAACTCATCAATATTTATCAATCGTTCCTCAAAACGACTTCAACTTCACCCCAATATAAATTGATCGCGGCATTCCGGGACCATACACATAGTTGCTGTCGCGGTTTTTCCCTGAATCAAAATCAGACTGGTAGGCATTGGTGATGTTTTTTACCCCTCCAAATATTTCCAAACCCGAATCAACCGATGGCAAATTGAAAGTGTATGAAATCTTTGTGTTCAGCTCGGTAAACGATGGCGAAGTGATGTACTCGTCGGTTTGCTGTTCGGGTGCACCCGCCAAATGTGCCACCTGCATTTTACCTGTGTAAACGCTGCTTACAGAAGCATTGAATTTCGTATTTGGTGTAAACGACAGGGTGAAATAGCCGTATTCGTTGGGCGAACGCAGGAAACGGCGTGTTGGCGCCAATCCCGCAATGTTTTCAACTGCATCGTCGTACAAGCTCGACTGAACCGTGATTCCGGCTTCCAGCTGAACCTGACGGTTGTAATTTCCTCGCAATTCGAGGGTTCCGCCGTTTACAGTTGCGCCCGAACCGTTGCGTTTTTCGAAACGGTCGCCAAATTCATCTGATCCGATTGGCTGCAAATAAAAGACATCTTTCAAATGGGTATAAAAACCTTCAAGGGTAAAACCCAAAATAAATTTTTCAGTCGGCCGGTCGTAATTTACCGATCCGCTAAAGCTGTTCGAACGCTCTTCCTTCAGCAACGGATCGAGGGTAATGCGCGAAACGCCCCCTCCGGCAAAAGCGATGTGCATGTCGGTGTCGAACGATTGCGGTGCACGGAAACCGGTTCCCCAGGTAAGGCGAAACTGCGTATTGGTTAAATGACGCGATAGCAGCGAAAACCTCGGGCTGACAATTACCTTGTCGACCAGGTTGTGTTTGTCGGCGCGCACACCTGCCAGAAATGTAAGTTTTGGCCTGACTTCCCAGTCGCTTTGGGCAAAAAAGCCGAAATTTTTTGTTTGCTGATTGATTTCGTAATTGTAAGCCGGAATGGTATCGAGCACATCGTCGAAAACAAATTCACTCCCAAACGTTACCACATTTGTTCCGCCAAGGAATTCCTGAAAACGGTGATTGATTTGCAATCCGCCCTGCAACGTAACGTTTTCGGTCGTTCCGTAGGGAGGTTTGTTTACATGAATGTTCTTTCCGGCTTCGTCATCAGGAACAATACCGGTATAATGGTCGCGGTCGGTTTGCTGACCGGCAAAATAGGCAATGAAAGCGCTGTTGTCTCCATTAAAGTTGAGTTGATAATCGACCCCGCCCATGAAAACATTGTGCGTACGTTCTTCCGATTGTTGCGCCAGATAGGCCGGTTTCTCAGTTATTTCGCCGCCATACCGGTATTCGTTCAGGCTGCTGAAATTCACTTCAAGCTTCTGATTATAAGTCGGTTTATAAAACAGGTTGGCACCGAATGAGTTGTTGCGCAACTCAGGAAGTTCAGAAAAATTATCGCCGTTGTGATCGTATGCCTCGCGGTGACGGCGGTTAACGAAGATGGCAGCTCCGGCAGTCCGTTTTTTGGTGAGCATCGTGAGATTTCCGTTCACAATATTGTCCTGTGCGGCGCCATTGGTACTTTGCGTGAGGGTACTGAATTCGTAGCTGCTTTCTTTGGGTATCTGGGTAATGATGTTTACAGTTCCACCGATTGCGCTCGAACCATAAAGGGCAGATCCGCCGCCACGCACCACCTCGATGCGCTC
>JAUYEQ010000197.1 GCA_030691295.1 Bacteroidota bacterium | reverse complement strand
GTCAACCATGCATTGTTAATTTGATAAGCTTTATTGAAATCTCCGGCATTGTATTGTCCAAATCCTCCATTGTATTCGCCGTGCCAGCTAAAAGGCGATTTACCCAATTTGAAACAACGGGCAATTTCGAAATATGCCAGTGAAACGCCTTCAACATCACCAACTCCATAATCAAAGTCGATAAAAAAGAAAGTATTTCCGGTTTTGTCCGGTCTGAACATTTCAACTGTTGTTGTTAAATACCCCCGGTCTTTCCCCATATCGTAATGGGTCTGGATATTCTGAGCGAATGTGCCCAAAGCAAGAAAACTAACAAATAGGATAAGTACTAATTTCTTCATAATGTAATCTTTTAGTGGATAAGTGTAATTTTTTGGCCAAAAATAGTTAAAAATGCATTGTCGATTCCTTATTGTCAGATTAACAGCCTTTTTGTTACCAACATTTTTCTAACAATCAATCATTACTGAATTCCAGGCCAATAACGATGGGGCGCTTAAACTGATCAAATATTTTCATATCTTCATCCGCACATTTACTTATTCAGATTGTTGTATCATTGAATTAATACACATTGAATTACATGCAGTTTTAAAACCTAAATCAATCGAAATGAAACCAATTTCAAGAAGACATTTTATACAAGCCGGGCTGATTGGCGCAGCGGCCATCTCCACAGGCCTTGGAAATACGGTTTATGCCAATTCAAAGATTGCCCAAATTGACAAGGTGAAACTGGGCAAAACCGGATTGATTGTTCCCCGTCTGGCTATGGGGACAGGAACACATGGTGGAAACCAGACCTCAGACTTTACCAGGATGGGCACCGAGGTTTTCGTAAAACTTGCCCGTTATGCACACGAAAGAGGTATCTCTTTTTATGATGCCGCCGATTTGTACGGCTCCCACCACAATGTAAAAGCCATTCTGAAAGAAATTCCGCGCGAAAAGGCCACACTGCTTTCAAAAATATGGACACGCACCGAAAAATGGAATCCGGATGCACCTATGAAAACACTGGATCGGTTCAGGATGGAAACCGGATCTGACTATTTTGACATAATGCTGCTGCATTGCATGACCAACTACAAATGGCAGGAAGAGAAAAAACCATACATTGAAGCGCTTTCAGAAGCAAAACAAAAAGGGGTCATAAAAACTTTGGGCGTTTCGTGCCACAATTTCGAAGCGCTTAAACTGGCTGTTGACGATCCCTGGGTGGAAGTAATACTGGCACGCATCAATCCTGAAGGGCTGGTTATGGATGCTACTTCAGAAGAAGTGATGGCAGTTCTGAAAAAAGCGCACGACAGCGGAAAAGGCATCATCGGAATGAAAATATTTGGTGAAGGAAAGATGACCGAAGAAAGCAGGCGCGAAAAATCGCTTCAATGGGTCATCGGCAGCAAAAATGTTGACTGTATGACCATCGGCATGACCACCACCGAACAGATAGACGAAGCGGTAAGCCGCATCATGCGAATTGCAAAAGCAGTATGAAACGAGACAAATTAATTGCACTTTATGCCCAAACATTCAGGAAAAACTGGAACTTACCTGCTTTTTCCGATTATCAGGGATCGCAGTGTACTTACGGTGAAGCTGCCCAGTTAATCAGGCAGGTCCATTGTTTTTTCCGCGAATCAGGAATTAAACAGGGCGACAAAATTGCCATTCTTGGGCGAAATTCTTCCAACTGGGCCATCACGTTTCTGGCGGTTTCGGGTTATGGTGCAGTTGCAGTGCCGGTTTTACCCGATTTTAATCCTGAAGATATACACCATATACTGAATCATTCCGAATCGGTTTTCTTGTTTGCGGCTGATGGTTTATACGAGAAACTGGATCAAACAAAAATTCCGGAAATATCGGGAATAATAAGTCTGAACGATTTTTCACCATTGTATTTTAAAGATCAGACGGAAAAGGACAAATGGACTGAATGTTTTACTCCTGAATTTGCCGGAGTTTCGAACCCCGAAAATTTTGAACTAGATGATTTCCAGGATGAAGACCTTAGTGTAATTTCCTATACCAGCGGCACATCAGGCTTCACAAAAGGCGTGATGATACCAGCCCGCAGCTTACTGTCGAACATCGTTTATGCGCAAGATCACATGCCATTGCAGGCAGGCGACCGCATTGTTTCTTTTTTGCCAATGGCGCATGTTTTTGGGTTGTTGTTCGAATTTCTTTTCCCGGTTTCGGTTGGTTGCCACGTCACATTCCTGACAAAACCTCCCACTCCACAACTGATTATCAAAGCATTTCAGGAGATAAAACCAAGGCTGATACTGTCGGTTCCTTTGGTGATTGAAAAAATCTACTACAAACGGATATTGCCGACCATCAATAAACCGGTAATCAAATTTTTACTGAAAGTTCCCGGGATTCAATTGCTGCTGTTTAAGAAAGTACGTGCCAGCCTGATTGAAACTTTCGGGGGCAATTTCCACGAAATCGTTATTGGTGGGGCACCACTCAATCATGAGGTGGAAGCATTTTTCAGGAAAATAAAGTTCCCTTTTACCATCGGCTACGGAATGACCGAATGTGGGCCGCTGATTTCGTATGAGCCTTGGACAAGTTTCAGGAGATCTTCAGCCGGAAAATTGGTTGACCGGATGGAAGTCCGCATCGATTCGAAAGATCCGTACAACGAAGTGGGCGAAATTCTCCTGAAAGGAACCAACGTGATGCAGGGTTATTATAAAAACGAGAAGGCTACTTCCGAAGCCATCGACAGCGAAGGCTGGCTGCATACGGGCGACCTCGGGATAATTGATGCCGACGATTTTATATACATTCGCGGACGCTGCAAAAACATGCTTCTCGGGCCATCAGGTCAAAATATTTATCCTGAAGAGATGGAAGCAAAACTTAACAACCAGCCTTATGTGCTTGAATGTGTAATTACCGAACGAGAAGGAAAACTGGTTGCATTCGTATTTCCTGATCCGGAAAGGATTGAAGCAGAAAAACCGGATGAAAACCGGCTTCGGCAAATTATGGCAGAAAACTGCAAACATGTAAACAAGATACTTCCCAAATTCGCACAATTGAGCTCAATAATTTTGGTTGACAAAGAATTTGAGAAAACACCGAAAAGGAATATCAAACGATATTTGTACACCTAACGGCGAATATTTGCAGAAAAAAGCCTGACGAAATTCGCCAGGCTTTTTTGTTTTGATATGTTATAGAAATGGTGGATGGGCAAAATTAAGCATTTACCTATAGTTAATTCCTTTTTTCACCCAATGGTTACCCTATTATTTGAACTAATTCACGAATGGTTCGAATATCGTGACGAAACCCTGATTTTGGCAGTCGAATGGTAACTTTTACATTAGCCATAATTAAAGCCATTTGTCCAAAGCAGTGTTTAAAAACCGGTTTACAGGGTATAATTCCTTCATTGTGCTCAGTATTTTTTCCACAAAAGCATCACTTGTTACAATAGAATCGTCAATTGCTGATCCAAACGCGAACGATTTATACTTCAGCAAATCGACGTCCGGGAAATCTTTTGGAAACCCTTTGGGGGCAGTTTTCAACTTATCGTCATACAATTCGGGATAAACTTTTCGGAAAGATTCGTTGTAAACGAGTTGTTTAAAGTCTTCCGGATGATCAAATATTTCGGTTCTGATCAGCGATTCGGGGAATAGAATAATTTAGCTTTGATTCGTAATTGGGATGATTAAATGGCAAAGCAGTAGCTGCGGACAATATTTTTTTGCCCACCAAC
>JAUYEQ010000196.1 GCA_030691295.1 Bacteroidota bacterium | reverse complement strand
CTTGATCATTACAAAACCTACCTTTTAATTGGTGGACTACCGCATGTTGTAAATGAATACTTGCTTCAAAGAGATTTTAATTTTGTTGTTGCCTTGCAAAAAAACCTTAACGATGCATACATTGCCGATATGGCAAAATATGCAACCCCCATGGAAACTGCTAAAATTTTGGGTGCATTTAATAGCATACCCGCACAATTGGCAAAGGAAAACAGAAAGTTTCAATATAAACTGATAAAGAGCGGAGCCAGAGCCAATGATTTTGAAGCCCCACTTGATTGGCTTCAGGCAGCTGGAGTGGTTCATAAATGTATTAAAATTAACGAAGGCAAATTCCCATTGGCCTTGTATTCCATACCTGAAGCATTTAAAGTGTACTTATCGGATAGCGGTTTGCTTTGTTCTAAATATGGTATTGCTCCTAATTTTTTGCTTTCTCAAAGTTCTGGTTTCGATAACGTTAAAGGTGCTTTGACGGAGAATTATGTAATGACTGCACTTGTCATAAACGGTTATATACCTTATTATTGGGAGTCTCAGGGAAAAGCAGAATTGGACTTTATCATTCAGTTTGCCAATGGCGAAATTATTCCTATCGAAGTAAAATCCTCAGATAATGTTAGAGCGAAAAGCCTGAACCTTTATGTTTCGAAGTATCATCCAAAATATTCCATTCGGATTTCAACGAAAAATTTCGGGTATGAGAATGGGATCAAATCCGTTCCACTTTATGCCACATTCTGTATTTAGTATTAATAGTTTATCAATTACTTCATGATCACCATCATCCCTGCAATAGACCTGATCGACGCAAAGTGCGTTCGCCTTTCGCAAGGCGATTACAACCAGAAAACAGTGTACAACGAGAATCCGCTCGAAGTGGCCAAAATGTTTGAAGATGCCGGGATTACCCGTTTGCATTTGGTCGATTTGGATGGCGCCAAAGCCAAACACATCGTCAACCACAAAGTATTGGAATTGATTGCTTCGAAAACCAAATTGATAATCGACTTTGGTGGCGGCCTGAAATCGGACGAAGACTTACGCATTGCTTTTGAAAGTGGTGCACAAATGGTTACCGGTGGAAGTATTGCCGTGAAAGACCGCGAAACTTTCCTGCATTGGATTGAAACTTATGGTCCTGAGAAAATCATTCTCGGCGCCGATGCCAAAGACAAAATGATTGCTGTGAGCGGTTGGCAGGAAGTTTCAGAATTATCTATCCTTGAATTTATAGAAAGCTATACCAGCAAAGGCATCCGACAGGTAATTTCTACGGACATTGCCCGCGACGGAATGTTAACCGGTCCGAGCATCGATTTATACAGAGAAATCATGGCTCAGTTCCCTGAACTCGGACTGATTGCCAGCGGCGGCATTGCCTGCATCAAGGATGTCAAGGCACTGTGCGCCGTGGCCGGCGAGGGCATTACGGGTGCTATTACCGGTCGCGCCATTTATGAAGGCAAGCTGGATTTTCGTCAGGCGCAGGCTGAAGCGGACAAATGTTAGCCAAACGCATCATCCCCTGCCTGGATGTGAATGCGGGCCGCGTGGTCAAGGGGGTGAATTTCGTCAGTTTGCGGGATGCGGGTGACCCTATCGAGATCGCTCGTCGCTACGACGAACAGGGGGCAGACGAGATCACCTTTCTTGACATC
>JAUYEQ010000187.1 GCA_030691295.1 Bacteroidota bacterium | reverse complement strand
ATTGGTTCTGGAGGATTTGTTGGATACTGGCAGAAAAGAGTATCTGTTGATGGACATTGGTCTGTCGAAAACGGCGCGGCTTGGTTTTATTCACTATACCCGTTTAATTCCCATCCGCGATATCAACATGACTTCGGGTGTATCATTCATATTTGAAAAAATTTATAAAGACAAACTCCTCTCTGCAATTTCATTGGCTGCGTTTAAGAAAAGGAGAAAATTAACTTCCATCGAAATGTACGTACTGTTGCATGAAAAGAAACGACAGTTCGGAGTGGAAACAAGAACTGAATAGGAAAGATTTTCAGTAAAAAACTGCGCAACTTGAAACTTGGAACCTGAAACTTGAGATTGTTTTACCCCATCATCTCCTTCGTACTCAACAAGCCGCAAGCCGCATAAATATCCTGGCCACGGCTGGCACGGATAGTGGTTAGGATGCCCATGAAGTTATGCTGTTCATAAAAAATGAGTGTTTCGGCAGAGTTTATTTATGGCTTAAATCATCCGTGTTTCGCAGAAAATTTGCGCGACACAGAAGAATATCTAACGGAAGATTTATTTCCATCGCGCATTGATAGAAAATCGCTATTTTCGTGAACGAGTTTAACGCGAATTGAAAAGTTTGTTTTCAGCAGAAGGTTTTCCCGACACGCGGAAACGGAAAAAAAGAGAAAACGCGTCTATATTATCGCCATTTTCAAAAAGGGAGCTAAGTAACAAAGACACTTTTAAACACGACAGACAAAACAATTAGTAATAATCAAATCTTAAAAATATGAGACCAATAATTTTGCTGATTGTAACGCTAGGACTTTTTGTTCATACTGCTTTCGGTCAGGACACCACAAAAGTTTCGACAATCGAGAAAGTCCGGGAATTAGACAATGATGTTCAGGAACTTAAAGACTATGTTAAAAGTCAAAAAATATATATTTCTGCGGGAGCACAAAACAATTACGAAAAAAACTACAATCGAATGCTATCGATGGCAGAACTGGTAAACGAATTGAATTCTACGATAAACCTGATTGAAAATGACAAGAAACAATCAAGTACCTTTAATAAGATAAACCAGGCAAACAACCCATCGAGTGACATACTTGGATTTAAACTGACTGATGTAATCAACACATCATTGGATGAAACTTTGAAAGAGCGGAATGTTTCACCAGAAAAAGCTAAACCAGTTAAAAATATTATAAGTAATTTAACCTATGGATTTAGTTCGTTTTTCCCACCCTTGCAGCTTGTTTCATCAATTATTTCAGGCATATCAGCTTATACTGATAAAACGATCATACCATATCCTGCCAACCTTGACGGGAAAATAAAACATATAAATGACATTGTGTTTAAGGAAAATGTATCATCTATGGATACTGCATTTATTGGAACCTTTACAAGGAAGCTTGGGCCATATATCAGTTTCTATGTTGAGCTAAACAAAGTCAATACAGGATTCGATGAAGACTTATCGAAATTCTCGTTTTTTTACGCAGATTTTGTTAACGATATTAAACAATTAAAAGGCGACTTTGAGAAGAACACCTCTATTCAGTTGCAAAATAGCATAACATTGCAGGTAAACAAAATTATGAATTACAGTTCAAGTGGAAGTAGGGAATTTAAACATGCGGATTATAATCACAAACCAGAAATCACCTACATCAACGAAAATCTTGAGACTATGTATGAATTTGTCAAGATTTTTAATGAGTACTCAAAACAATACATATTTCTTGTCAATAGAAATATAGATAACAATAAGGCTCAGTTGAAAAATGCGTTAAAACTTCCAAAACACAACAAGGAATCAATCAGCAACCTATTAAAAAAGATTGACGAGGAGCAAGTTGGAACGGAACAAAATCCAGGTTTTATTACAAAATATAACAAGAACATTTCTTCAATTACCTCTAAAATCAAAGAATTAAAAAGGAACTGAAAACGGCTCCCTACCCCAACATCTCCTTCGTACTCAACAACCCGCAGGCAGCATAAATATCCTGACCGCGGCTGGCGCGGATAGTGGTTAGAATGCCTTTGTCGTTGAGCTGTTCTTTAAATTTCTGAAGAGTGGCTTCGTCGGTTGCTTCGAGCGGTGTGCCGGGAATTGGGTGAAAGCGAATGAGGTTGATGCGGCATTTGATGCCATTCAGTATTTGAGCCAGCTCGCGCACATGTCGGGGCGAATCGTTCAGGCCTTTAAAAACAATGTACTCAAACGAAACGCGGCGCTGACGGCCAAAGTCCCAGCTTTTTATTTCGCGGATTACTTCGGCAAGCGGATAAGCAATTTGCACTGGCATTAGTTTTTCACGTTCATCGTCGAACGGCGTGTGCATACTTACGGCCAAATGCGCTTCCGATTGGTTCAGGAAAGTCACCATTCCCGGTACAATTCCAATGGTTGAAACCGTTATCCTGCGCGGACTCATGGCAAAACCCCACTCCGAAGTCAGTATTTCGAGGCTTTTCAGTACTTCTTCCAGATTGTCGAACGGTTCGCCCATTCCCATGTAAACAATGTTGGTGATATCGTGTCTTTCAGGAATATTGCGGATTTGGTTCACAATTTCGCCTGCAGTCAATTGCCCCTGAAAACCCTGTTTGCCGGTCATGCAAAACAAGCAGCCCATTTTGCAACCCACCTGCGATGACACACAAACCGTTTTGCGGTCGTCATCGGGAATCATGGCCGTTTCGATAAATTTACCTTTTGCGGTTGGAAAAAGGTATTTTTTTGTGCCGTCAACACTTTCCTGAACTTTCGTCGAATCAACCAATCCAAATTCATACTTGCTGCCCAGCAGCTCGCGCGCTTTTTTCGAAAGGTTGGTCATTGCTTCAATCGACGAAATGTCTTTCTGGTAGAGCCATTCGGCCATTTGTTTGCCTGTAAATTTGGGCAGATCGAGTTCAATAGCCAAAGCGGTGAGTTCATTGAGTGTTTTTCCGAAGAGCGGTGTTTTTGTTTCCATCATAGCTGTTTTTCCATCGGCAAAAATACAAAACTATCAGCACAACTTATTACACCCTCATAATGATGGCGGAATAAAGAAACAATTCGATCAAAAATAAAATAAATAAAAGACGTAATTTTGTTAAATTAATATAAATTTGACGCAACCTTTGACCCGGACAATCCATCTTTAAACAAAAAACATAACACATGAAAATCATCAAGTACCTCCTGCTGTTTAGTGCTGCAATATTGCTTTGCAGCGATTTCTACCCAACGTCAAGTTATGTTCCGGTATTAATGGAACGCGATGAAATGGAACGTGCAGTAAAGCTCGAACCGCCCCGCCCAATGATCGAACCGGGCAAAATTTACTACAAAACCCCTTATTTAATGATCGTCGAAAAATACAAGGGGGTTCATTTAATCGACAACAGCAATCCGGCGAACCCCGAAAAAATTGGATTTGTTCACATTGACGGAGTTCGCGACATTGCTATGAAAAACGATGTTTTGTACGCCGACAATGCGGTTGACCTGATTGCCATTAAGTTCAATGAATCGCTTACATCGGTTTCGGTGAGTCAACGGCTCAGAAATTATTTTCCGGAGATGGCAGCCCCTGATGGCTGGGGCATTCCATCTTATGCATTTGCCGACCGTCCTGCCAATTCCATTATTGTAGCATGGAAAACCAACAATTCAAACCAATGAAAATGAGAACAATTGTACCCATTCTTTTCCTGATTTTTCTGGGAATTGGCTGTTCGATGAGCGAAGGAGGTTCAGACGGATATTCTGATAGTGGTTCAGGAGCAGGGCAAGGCGGCTCAATGGCAGGATTCACCATTATTGGCGATCATCTTTACACCATTGGCGGATCTGATCATTTAAAAGTTGCCGATATCAGCGACCCGGAACATCCAAAATTCAGGAAAGCGTTTAGCCCCGGTTTTGGCATTGAAACCATATTCCCGCGAGGCAAATACCTGTTTTTAGGTTCGCAAACCGGCATGTACATATACGATGCTACCGATGCCGAAAATCCACAAAGATTATCATTTTACCAACATATTTTTTCGTGCGACCCTGTAGTTGCCGACGATAGGTTTGCCTATGTTACCATGAATTCGGTGTGGGGAAACTGCGGTCAAAACACAAACCTGCTCGAAATAGTTGACATCTCGGATTTGAGAAATCCCACAATGGTTTTAAGCAAAGGTATGAACAGCCCGCGCGGCCTGAGTATCCAAAACGATACACTGGTAGTTTGCGACAATGGACTGAAAGTATATAAGGTTTCTGAAGACCGGAAAGCTGTAACCCTGCTGACCGAATTTAACATCAAGGCCACCGATTTGATTAGCCTTGGAAACAACTGGCTGGTAATTGGTGACGATGGCTTTTATCAATATCAAATCAAAAACAACGAATTCAAACTATTAAGTTCCATTTTAAAAGACTAAGTTTATGAAAATCATACTTATTATACTTGTATTACTCATTTCAACCATTGTTTTTGCACAGGATGAAAAACCTTTTCAACGCGAAAAAATCCTGAGCATCGTTCCGCAATATGTTTTTCAGAACGGGTTTCGTGTCGATTATGAGTTTACCCTTCTGAATAACCGAAAATCGTGGCTGCAATTTTCACCCGAACTATTCATCAGTACCGATG
>JAUYEQ010000185.1 GCA_030691295.1 Bacteroidota bacterium | reverse complement strand
ATTGGTTGATGCTTCCATTGCGTACCTGCGTGGAGAAGACTTTGAATTATATCCTGATTTTCCTACCGGCGGTTCCGGCGATTTCTCGCGTTACAACGACGGAATACGCGGCGCTTCGATTAAAGTGAGGGCCAAAATTGAAAAGAAAGACAGCAAAACACTGGTTGTTACAGAAGTTCCGTTTGGACGAACTACTTCTACACTGATTGAATCCATCATCAAGGCAAACGACAAGGGTAAAATTAAAATCAGGAAGATTGACGACAATACTTCCGATAAAGTGGAGATTCTGATTCATCTGATTCCGGGAATGTCGTCGGATAAAACCATCGATGCCTTGTTTGCCTTTACTGATTGTGAAATTTCGATTTCGCCCAACAGCGCCACCATTCAGGATGACAAACCAAGATTTATCGGTGTCAGCGAAATCCTGAAAATAAATACCGACCAGACAGTTGCCCTGCTGAAACTCGAACTTGAAATAAAAAAGGCAGAACTGGAAGAAGCCTGGCATTTTTCATCGCTCGAAAAAATATTCATCGAAGAGCGCATATACAAAGACAAAGAGTTTGAAGATTCGGCCAACATGGACGAAGCCATCGATCACATCGACTTTCGCCTGACGCCATGGAAACCAAAGCTAAAACGGGAAGTTACCCGCGAAGATATTTTGCGCCTGATGGAAATCAAAATGGCGCGCATCCTGAAATTCAATACCGACAAGGCCAACGATCATTTGCTGGCAATTGAAGAAGAAATTGAAGCAATCAATAAAAATATCCTGAATATAATTCCATTTACGATTGCCTGGTACGAACGCCTCCGCACGAAATATGGAAAAGGCCGCGAACGTCGCACCGAAATCAGAAATTTTGAAAATATAGTGGCTTCAAAAGTGGTGGTGGCAAACGAAAAACTGTACATCGACCGGGTGGAAGGTTTTATGGGAACCAGCCTCAAAAAAGCCGAATACATTTGCGATTGCTCCGACATGGACGATGTAATTGTTTTCAGGAAAGACGGAACTTACATTGTGTCAAAGGTTTCGGAAAAGGCATTCATCGGAAAAAACCTTTTGCACATTGCCATCTTCAAGAAAAACGACAACCGCACCATTTACAACGTGGTGTACCGCGACGGCAAAAACGGGTTTATTTACATGAAGCGTGTGGCAGTAACCGGCGTTACCCGCGACAAGGAATACGATCTGACGCAGGGAACTCCAGGTTCACGCATTCTGTATTTCAGCGAAAATCCGAACGGCGAAGCTGAGGTATTGCGCGTAACCCTGAAACCGAAACCACGCATCAAAAAACTGATTTTCGAGGTTGATTTTGGTGAACTTGCCATCAAAGGACGTGCTTCTATGGGCAATATCATGACCAAGAACGAAATTCACAAGATAGCCCTCAAGGAAAAAGGGGTTTCAACACTTGGCGGACGCAAAATTTGGTTCGACGAAGATGTTCGGAGGCTTAATTCTGATAACCGTGGAAAGTATCTTGGAGAATTCAGCGCCGACGATATGATTCTGGTCATCTATAAAAATGGTGATTATCTGTTGTGTAATTTTGATTTGTCGAACCATTTCAACGATGGAATTTTGCTCATCGAAAAATACAATCCGGATAAGGTACTTACAGCCGTTTATTTTGACGCCGAACAAGGTTACTATTACGTGAAACGTTTCCCAATAGATGAAACTCAGAAGGAAGTTGGGTTCATCGGCGAATTCCCCGAGAATAAACTACATAGTTTTACCTGGGTGGGACATCCACGTTTGGAGCTTGAATTTGGCGGCAAGAACGAAGGTCGTGAGCCTGAAATTATTGATGTAGCCGAGTTCATCGGGGTAAAATCACACAAGGCCAAAGGCAAGCGCCTTTCAACTTATGAGATAAAAAAAATCAACGAACTGGAACCGGTTATTTCTGACGAGGAAGTGGCTGAAGAACCTGTTGAAGAGGTGAAGAATCCGGACATCGTAATTCCTGATATTGAAGATTTGCTGTTTGGAATTGACAAGCCAACCAACGGTGATGAACCGCCGCCAAATCAGATGGAAATTGAGTTTTGACGAATGAGTTTATTTTGATGGAATATCCAATGTTCAATATCGAATAACCAATATCCAATAAGAAAAAGAAATTCTACAACGATAGACAAAGCGGAACTTGAAACTTTGAACTTGAAACCTGGAACTGTAAAATGCGAATATACTTAATCGGCTACATGGGATGCGGGAAAACGACTTTGGGACGAAAGCTGGCCGCTACTTTAAACCTTACTTTTATTGATCTGGATACTTTTCTGGAAGAGAAATATTTCCGGACAATTCCACAGATTTTTAAAGAGGAAGGCGAAGCTGAATTTCGCAGGAAAGAACAAAATGTACTGCATGAAGTATCCACTTTCGATGATGTAATTGTGGCGACAGGTGGCGGCGCTCCCTGTTTTTTCGACAACATGGACGTGATGAACAATACCGGTTTCTGTATTTTTCTGGATGTGGATACCGATTCGCTGGTCAGCCGCCTGATTCATGCAAAAACAGAACGTCCCATCATCAAAGGGAAATCACCCGACGAACTGCACCATTTCATTGACGAGATGATGCTGAAAAGACGTCCCTTCTACGAAAAAGCCAGATACATTCTGAAAGGCAGCGAAATAAAACCTGATCAGGTGATTGAGTTATTGACAACTCACAAATGAGGATTGTTATACCAGTTCAGAATTGTTTCTAGCTTCTCATCCAACGGCATGTATCCATCCAGCCAATGAATATCAATGTCCTGTTTTTCCATTCTTCGAAACCAGGTCATCTGCCGCATGTCGAACTGGTGAATGGCCACATTTAATCCGTCGAACATTTGCTGAAAAGTGAGTTGTCCGGTCAGGTACTGCGTCATGTATTTGTATTCCAGACCGTAATAAGTCAATTGTTCCGGAGTTAATCCGCTGTCGAGCAAACGCTGCACTTCGTCCAGCATTCCATCTTTCAACCGCTGTTCCAATCTGATGGTGATCCTTTTCCTGCGCGAATCACGGTCGAATTTCACCCCAACCACCAAACTCCTGATTTCGGGCATTCCCGTATCAATTTCAGGATGAGTTAAATAGTATTCTTCGATTTCGATGGCACGAATCGCCCGTTTTGAACTTTCCGTATCGGTTTGATTGTGCAGGTAATTCTTGTACGATCTAAGAATTTCGGTCAGTTCCCAAAGTAATTTGTCATCCAGACTTTCGCGCAACGCTTCGTTCACCGGAACCTGAATCAGCTTGTAGTTTTTCAGTATGGCTTCCAAATACAATCCGCTTCCGCCGCACATCACCGGTAACTTTTGGCGATCGGAAATTTCAGAAAATACGCGCAGAAAATCTTTCTGGTATTCATATACATTGTATTCGTAGCCCGAGTCAACAATATCGATCAGGTGATACGGAACCGGTTTCCCGTCAACCAAATAATCGGCGTAATCTTTACCGGTTCCGAGGTCCATGCCACGATAAACCTGTCGCGAATCGGCAGAAATGACTTCTCCACCGAGCACCGATGCAACTTTGGCTGCTACCGCCGTTTTTCCTGAAGCCGTTGGGCCGAGTATGGTGATTAAATTGTATTTCTCGTTGTGCATGTTTCCTGAAATTTTTGAAGATCAAAAATACAGTTTTAAATTGTTAATTTTGAAACCGAATTTATTCATGAAACTCATGGACACCACAAAAATTGAAGCGTTGATATCAGATTACCGGTTTCGCTCGAAAGGAATGATTGATTTCGGGAAGTACTCGTATTATGCCATCACGCATCATTCAACCAGCATCGAAGGAAGTACACTGACCGAATCGCAGGTTGTTAATTTGCTTGAATATGGCAAACCGGCAACCAATAAACCGTTCGATCATCATTTAATGGTTGTAGATCATTTTCATGCCTTACAATTTGTGGTGGGAGAAGCCGAGAAAAAACGAGAGCTAAGTCCGGAGTTCCTTCAGGAAATAAGTGCTTTGGTGATGAAGAATACAGGAGGTGAAGTAAATACGGCTTTGGGAAATTACAATATTGCCAGAGGCGAATTCCGCTTTGGTACGGTTCGGGCCGGAACAAGGACTTTCCCTGATTACAAAAAAGTGCCGGAAATGGTCGCTCAGCTTTGTAAGGAAACCAATGAAAAGCTGAATACAGCCAATACTTTTGCAGAAAAATGCGATCTTGCTTTTCATGTTCATTTTCAGTTGGTAAGCATTCATCCTTTTGGCGATGGAAACGGTCGTACTTCCAGATTGCTGATGAATTACATTCAGGCATATTTGGGATTACCACTTTCGATCGTTTTTCAGCAGGATCGCATCAAATACATCAACGCTCTGGAAGCTGCTCGGGCGAAAGAAACGGAACAACCTTTCTTCGATTTTATGTATTCGCAATATTCCAAATTCCTGAAAAAAGAAATTTCGATGCTCAAATAATGAATGATCTTCAGGACACAAGACATTCATCAATCGTCATTCATCAATAATAAATTTTAAAATGGTACGCAAACAACAAAACATAAGCATCAAAAATAAAAAGGCATTCTTTGATTACGAGATCATTGAAAACTTTTACGCCGGAATACAACTGGCCGGAACCGAAATAAAATCTATCCGCGGTGCAAAAGCCAGTTTGGTAGATTCGTACTGTTCTTTTGTGGGAACCCAATTGTACGTCAGGAACATGCATATCTCCGAATACGAATTAGGAACCTGCAACAACCACATTGCCAAACGCGACCGCAAACTACTGTTGCACAAGAAAGAACTGACTAAGATTCAGAAAAAAGCCAAGGAAGGCGGGATTACCATTGTACCACTCAAACTATTTATCAATGATCGTGGATTGGCCAAACTGGAAATTTCGCTTGCCAAAGGGAAAAAGACCTTCGACAAACGCGAAACCCTGAAACTGAAAGACGCGACAAGGGAAATGGATCGTGCGAGGAAGGAATAGTGCGAAGTCCGAAGACGGAAGACGGAAGACGGAAGACTGGAGTGCCGCTCCCTGAGCAGCGAAGCGTGTCGAAGGGAGCCCCCGCTCCTCCGGATATACCTCCAAGTTGTTCGAAGCAGCTGATGCTTATGTGCAATCTAGCAGATCTTTTCAAAAGCCCCGCATTCAAAATCAGATTCATTGCGCTGATCGTTGCGGTTCATCAGGCAAAGCAGGTTTTCGTCCCAGTCGTCAATTTGGTGTTTCCGGCAAATGAAACAAAGGCCGGGTACAGGTACCGAATCGGGGTCAATTTTGGTGCCATCGTCGTTATATAAGCCGTTAATTTCTTCGCAATATTTCTTGATATTTTCCTCAAGATGTTCAAGTTCGTAGGCAAGCTCTTTCCAAACCATTTTTTCAAGTTGGCCTTGTTTGTAATCAAACCAGACTTGTCTGAAGCTTGAGGTTTCAATAATATTTTTAAAATTGGCAAAAGGCTTGCGGTTATTCAGAGCATTCTGAAGTTTGTTCTTTAGGGTTTTGTCGTTTAGCTGGTCAATAAAACCTTCCATGATGCCAAACGATTCGTGTGATTCCCTGGGGTCAAATCTGATATACGTTTCCCAATCTTCATGTAAAAAGGTTTGTTGATCGCTGTCGGTACCGGTATGCATCTTGTATTCATAAGGATCGTCGAGCATCGTCTTAGGTATCTCTTCTACTTCCAACGTTTCGGGATTAATGAAGCAAACCGATCCGCAATCGATATTTTGGGCTATGGATTTAACCAGTTCACGATATTTTTCGGGAACTTTCGGTTCCTCTTCTATTGGATTTTCATAAATCTCTTCGAGTAGAAAATCAAGAATTCTTTGAAGTTTTTCTTTATCCTCTTTTACCGAATGCAGAATGGGAAGTATTCCGTTTAACAGTTGCTGGGCATCCATAACGACAGTTTTAATTATTTCGAGAATAAAATTATCAAATTTTTACACTAACTTCGCCTTTCGCATTTCATCTTTTAATGCTGGCAGATTGGGCTTGTGGTTGTAAAGCTGTAAAATCAGATCACGTTTTTCAGTATCAAATCCTGGTATTTCCTGAGCCAATTTAAGCCAACTGGAAATTCGTTCATAAATGTCTCTCCCCCTTTGGTTTTCAATGGTTTTAACTGCCTTGTTTTTAATATGCTGAAAACAAAATTCAGTATAAATTCCCAAAATAGGCCGGATTAACTCCGTATAATGCCAGTCGTCTTGATTTTTTTCTACAATTGTTTTTATGCTTTCGTATCGTTTTTCCACTTCAAGAATACGCACCGGAAATACCTTGTTCCAGGTAAATTCTCCAATAAGCCTGTTTAAATCGGTCTCGGTAAGGTATTCCCGTATTTTCATATAATGATTAATATCTTCCGTATCGGTGGTAAGCTGATAAAAAACATCGACATATAGCTTTCTGTCGATTTCTGTTATTATGTAATCTTTAAGAAAATCCGCCCAAAACCGCTTGTCGGAAGTAAACAGTTCTTTGGCTGTTTTTACAAAATGAAGTTTATCTGATTCGAAATAAAATTGAAGCAACTGTTTTGCAACCTCTTTGTTGATGAGGTAAAACTGAGTCGCTGACTGCAACCATTCGGATTTATTGCCAGAATTTCTATGGAGCAGAAGAATAAGTTCTGGCACCGATTGCCGCTCAATGGTTGATTTGTCAATAATTGATAAAATTTGATTTGCATCTGTCGATTTTTCAGCAAGGGCAAGAAAAAAATGTTCGAAATAACCTGCAAAATGTGGATTTCCCGGGTACTCAGCATCGGTATATCCGGTAAATTTTTTGAAAGCCTCGCACACAGATTTTTCAGAAATACCGGCAATTTTTAGCTTGTCGGTAACAGCTTGAAGTGTTGAACTGAATTCGATTAACAGATGTTCGTTTACATCGTCAAAAGTTCCATTATCGTCATCAATTTCTGCATCCTGGGTGGCTTCGTACAACCCAATGAGCATGGCAGCAAGTTCCACGGGCTTCTGAGCTAAAATTTTGTTTATAGCATCAGATGTAAAAGAATTGAAAATTGATTCAATTTCCTGTTCGCTTGCCTGTTGGTATGCTTCCCAATCCTCGATGTAGCCCGAATGAGGCGCATGGTAATTATCCCAGTCGGGATTCTCAAAGTCAACAGTCTCGAAATCATGCTGGTACTTTTCTTTTGTTGACGAAATAATTTCCATAAACTTCTTCATCGGGAATGTTTCTGTGTCATTTTGTTCCGATTGAATGAAATTGGCAAATGCACTTTGAAGGTTAGCATTGTGCTGGATAATGCCATGCAGGAATTTCAGCTTTAGACTGTCGGAGCTGTTGTTGAATAGTTTTTCGAACTGCATAAAATGAGAGTATTTGAAGTTTTCTGCTTTAAAATGTTCCAATGGTTGTATTTCTGCCATACTATCTATTTTAAGCAAATTTAATTCTTTATGGCAGGAATCAAAAGCAATTTATTATTCTGACACCTTCTAAACCTTCTGAAATATGAATCTGTGATCCGAA
>JAUYEQ010000184.1 GCA_030691295.1 Bacteroidota bacterium | reverse complement strand
ACCATGTGCATTTCGAGCTGAGCGGAGCGAACAGAATAACCTTTGCCGATCATGGTTCCAAAAGTACGGTTTCTGGAGAATTGGGAATACGCTGTTACCAGCAAATCGCCCAAATAGGCAGAACTTTTAATGTCACGTGTAATCGGGTGAACTTTATCTACGAAACGTTTAATTTCCTGAATGGCATTTGAAATAAGTACAGCCTGGAAATTATCACCGTAACGTAACCCGTGAACAATTCCTGAAGCAATGGCGACCACATTTTTCAGTACCGAAGCATATTCGGTTCCGTAGATGTCGTCGGAAACATGGGTTCTGATGTACGGACATTCGAGCCGGAAAGCAAAACCCCTTGCCCTTTTCACGTCGGGACAGGCAATGGTGAGGTACGACAACCTTTCAAGCGCAACTTCCTCGGCATGGCAGGGACCGGCAATTACGCCAATCCGTTCGTACGGAATATTGAAATACTGGTGAAGATATTGGCCAACAATCAGGTTGTCTTCAGGAACAATGCCTTTAACGGCTGAAACTATAAATTTCGGGTTCAGGTCAACAGTGACACTCGACATGGCTTCTTTCAGAAACGCGGAAGGAATGGCAAGGATCACAATGTCAACACCGTCAACGGCTTTGTTGATGTCGGTGAAAAAACTAATACGGCTGACATCAAATTCAACTCCCCGCAGGTAGCTTGGATTGTGTTTGAAGCGATTGAATTGTTCAATATTATCAGGATTTCGGAAATACCAGTTGATGCTTTCAACATTGTGCAAAAGAATTTTTGCCAATGCTGTGGCCCAACTTCCACTTCCGATAATAGCTATTTTGGAGTTTTCAAACATTTGTTTTTCCGGTTATAACAGCCACTTGGTTACATCTTCCATTGAAGGATTGATCAGGCCCAGCTTATTTTTTTTGTTGAAACCGCAAATGTCGTTAAAAAATTTGCTGGCCTTAACTTCTTTCAACTCTTTAACTTTTTTTAACCCTATTTTTTTTATGACTTCGACCCATTCCGAAGGAATTCCGAGTTCCGTGAATTTTTCATCCGGATCAGCAGCATCCGCATTTTTTTCAGGCTTCATTTGCGGGAAGAAAAGTACATCCTGAATAGATAGGTTGTTGGTCATGAACATCGTTAAGCGGTCAATGCCGATTCCCATTCCTGAAGTTGGCGGCATCCCGTATTCCAGCGCACGTAAAAAGTCCTGGTCAATAAACATCGCCTCGTCATCTCCTTTTTCAGATAGCTTCATCTGATCTTCAAAACGTTCGCGCTGATCAATCGGGTCGTTCAGTTCAGAATAGGCATTTGCCAGTTCTTTGCCGTTCACCATCAATTCGAAACGCTCTGTCAGTCCTTCAACCGAACGGTGTTTTTTGGTTAGCGGCGACATTTCAACCGGATAGTCGATGATAAAAGTGGGTTGTATATAGTGGTGTTCACATTTTTCGCCGAACAGTTCGTCGATCAGTTTGCCTTTTCCCATGGTCGGGTCAGTTTCGATGCCAACCTGTTTGCAAATATCCCTGAGTTCATCTTCCGTTTTTCCTGAAATGTCAAAGCCCGTATGTTCCTTGATGGCATCGTACATGGTCACCCGTTTAAACGGACGTTTGAAATTGATCGTCTCATTGCCCAGTTGGACATTTGTAGTTCCGTGCAGCGCAATTGCCACGCGTTCAATCATTTCTTCGGTGAAGTTCATCATCCAGATGTAGTCTTTGTAGGCCACATAAATTTCCATTACGGTAAATTCCGGATTATGCGTGCGGTCCATGCCTTCGTTGCGGAAGTCTTTGGAGAACTCGTAAACTCCATCGAATCCGCCAACAATCAGCCGTTTCAGGTAAAGTTCGTTGGCAACACGCAAGTATAGCGGGATATTCAATGCATTGTGGTGGGTGATAAACGGACGGGCAGTTGCCCCTCCAGGGATAGACTGCAATATTGGTGTTTCAACTTCGAGGTAACCCTGTTCGTTGAAAAACTGCCGCATTGTATTGATGATTTTGGTCCGTTTGATAAAGGTATCCTTCACCTGCGGATTCACAATCAGATCGACATATCGCTGACGATACCTCATTTCCGGATCGGTAACCGCGTCGAACAACTGACCGTCTTTTTCTTTTACAACCGGCAGCGGACGAAGCGATTTGCTCAGCACACTAAATTCTCTCACATGAATTGAAAGTTCTCCGGTCTGCGTAATAAATACAAAGCCTTTTATGCCAACAATATCGCCAATGTCGAGTAGTTTCTTAAATACTTCATTGTACAGGCTTTTGTCTTCATCCGGACAAATTTCGTCACGGTTCATGTACAGTTGTATTCTTCCTGAAGAATCCTGCAATTCGGCGAACGAAGCTTTTCCCATGATACGGCGGCTCATGATACGGCCAGCAACAACCACTTCCTGAAAATTATTCAGTTCAGGATTGTATTTTTCTTTGATCTCAAGTGCCAATACATTTACCGGGAATTCAGCAGCGGGATAGGGGTTAACGCCCATTTCCCTGATCTTCTGCAAGGAGCTGCGTCTAATGATCTCCTGTTCGCTTAAATCAGATATACTCATTCGTTCGTACGATTAAAAAATTCAAAAAATTTCCGGCAAAGATAACAAACTATTGCAATCAAAATTATTAACAAAATATGCATGAATGTAGGGCATATACTTTCCATATCTAAGTTCATTTCCTATCTTTGAGAAATTTTTGAAAAAATCGGAATTGTTCTGAAGAAAACGTGATGGGGAAAGTTTGGAATATTAAAAAAGAGGGCGATATAAATATCATTAAACATTTATCGGCGGCGTTAAATGTCAATATGGTTATTGCCAATCTTTTGGCACAACGGGGAGTTACATCCTATGCCGAAGCACAGACATTCTTCAGGCCAAAATTGACCGATCTGCACGACCCGTTTCTGATGAAGGACATGGACAAAGCAGTTGAACGACTTGAAAGAGCGATCAATAATCAGGAGAAAGTGCTGATTTACGGCGATTACGATGTGGATGGTACCACTTCGGTTGCCTTGATGTACACCTTTCTCCGCACCCGCATTCAAAACCTCGATTATTATATTCCTGACCGTTATTCCGAAGGTTACGGAATTTCAAAAACCAGCATTCTTTATGCCGCAGAACAAAAAGTCACCCTCGTAATTGTGCTGGATTGCGGAATTAAAGCGGTTGAAAGAATCCAGATGGCCAAAGATCTTGGGATCGATTTCATCATCTGCGATCACCACAATCCCGATGATATTATTCCAAATGCAGTAGCGGTGCTCGATCCTAAACGTCCTGATTGCAATTATCCCTATAAAGAACTTTCGGGTTGCGGAGTAGGTTTTAAACTACTTCAGGCCTATTCGAAAATGAACGATGTACCGTTCTCTGAAATTGCCGAATTGCTTGATTTGTTGGTGGTAAGTATTGCTTCAGATATAGTTCCGGTAACCGGCGAAAACAGAGTGATGGCCTACTACGGACTTAAAAAGCTGAACTCATCGCCAAGCATTGGCCTGAAAACCATCATGAAATATTCGGGTTTTAATTCCGAAGAAATATCTATCAGTGACATTGTCTTCAAAATCGGACCCCGTCTTAACGCTTCGGGCCGTATAGAACATGGTAAAAAATCGGTGGCCATTTTAACTGCCACCAACGAAAAGGAAGCCATGTTGCTGGGTGATGAAATAAATTCGTACAACGAAATCAGGAAAACACTCGACCGCGATATTACCCAGGAAGCACTCGCCATGATTGAACGCAATCCTGATCATGATGCGAAAAATGCCACTGTACTTTATAACCGCGACTGGCACAAGGGAGTTGTGGGAATTGTTGCTTCACGTCTGACCGAACATTATTACCGGCCAACAGTCGTATTGACCGAATCGAATGGAATGGCAACCGGTTCTGCCCGTTCAGTGCGCGATTTCGATTTGTATGAAGCGATCGGACTTTGCAGCGATTTGCTTGAATCGTACGGTGGACACATGTACGCCGCGGGTTTGACAATGAAAATAGAAAATATATACGAATTCTCGCGACGCTTCGAAGATATTGTAACCCGATTGATCACCGACAAACAACAAACCGAATCGATTGAAGCTGAAGCAAAGATTTTGCTTTCGGACATTACCCCAAAATTTTACCGGCTCCTGAAACAGTTTGCACCGTTTGGCCCACATAACATGATACCTGTATTTATTACTGAGAATGTGTTCGACAGCGGCTCCAGCCGTCCGGTGGGTAAAAATATGGAACATCTGAAGCTGGATCTGATTGAAGCAACCAGTAATTCTTCGCAATTTTCAGCAATCGCCTTCAACCAGGCCCAGCACTTCGAAGCCATCAGTCAGGGTTTGCCTTTTGATATTTGTTATTCAATTGCCGAAAACGAATTCAGGGGAAAAACAAGTTTGCAATTGTATATCAGGGATATACAGGCAAAGGAGTATTAGAGGAGTTTCAGATTTCTTTCCAACTCTGTTCTTGAGATTTCAATTTCGAATTGTATCTTTGTTAAAAATTGAAGCTATGCAGACAATCCGACTTAGAGTAAATGATAAGATTTATAAGCACTTAATGTGGTTTCTTAGCCGTTTTAATAAAGAAGAAATTCAGTTAATCAGGGATGATGCTGAGTTTGTTTCGATTCAGGAATATTTAAAAAACGAGCTTGAAGAGGTTGAAAATGGAACTGCTGAGTTTATAAGCATTGAACAATTGGACAATGAATTAGAAACCACAATCAAAAAACATGAGGCTTAAAATTTTAACTTCATTCAAAGTTAAGTTGAATGATCAGGTTGAATTTATTGCCAAAGACAAGCCTTCCGCTGCCCGGAAATTCAAATCAGAGATAATTGGCAGGATTAAAGCGCTTACTCAGATGCCTTATAAAAACCGAAAATCAATATTTTTTGATAGAGAAGATATTCGCGAAATCATCTACAAGGGATATATTGTTGTTTATAAAATCAATGAAAGGGAGAATGCAATTGAAGTGTTTGGTTTGACCAAATATGAAGACAATCCTTTCAAATAGATTTAGTTCAGTTCTCTACCAGTTCCATTATCTTTCACCAAAAGTTGTTTCAGGTTCCTTTCCAACTCTGTTCTTGAAATATCTTTTCCGATAAAAACGAGTTTACTGAAACGCGCTTCGTCTTTCCATTCTTTACCAACTTCAAACATGTACGAACCGCGCACTGCATGAAAAATAAATTGATCGGCTGTGTTTTCAAAACTCACAATTCCCTTTACCCTGAAAATAGTTTCCTTGTTGAAGTACAGGTAATTCTGCATCCATAACCCAAATTTATTCACATCGAAATTGTCGGTAAACGAGAAACCTTCCGAAGTGATATCGTGACGATTTGCTGAAGGGTTTCCGGGATTCATAATCATTTTGGATTTTTTCTGCTCCATTGGTTTTGAAACGTCCAGCGCACAAAACGAAAGCGTTGAATTCTCAATGGCCTCGCGCGAATAGGAATTGGTATCCAGCACATTAATTTCATCGATATTTGCAAAAGAGGTAGCGAAAATTTTTGCCATCGGACTGATTTCTGCGATCGTCAGCGCAAGTGTTTTTGCATAGTTGGGATGAACGCTGTCGGTTTTGTTCAGCAAAATCAAATCAGCCAATGCAAGCTGTTTTCGCACTTCCAGCTGGTCGTCCATCAAATCTTCCATATTAACCGCATCGGCAACGCACACCACACTGTCGATACGAAACCGGGTTTGGATACTTTCTCCTGAAACAAAAGCATCGATGATGGACGATGGGTCGGCAATACCGGTTGTTTCAATCAATAAATGATTGAATAGTGAAGAACTTCCAAGCATATTTTCGAGCGTAAACACAAAATCTTCGCCCAAAGAACAGCAGATACAGCCATTGCTCAACTCAAAAATGTCATCTGGAGCTGCGGCAATCAAAGCCCCATCGATACCCGTTTCACCGAATTCATTTTCAATAATGGCAAACTTTTTCTCCGGATGTTTGCTGATCAGTTTGTTAAGTAAACTGGTTTTGCCTGCGCCTAAAAATCCGGTGATAATTGTGACAGGTATTCGTTCTTCCCTCATGATTTGTCTCTTGTGAAATATTCATGCAAATAAAACAAGAATTCAGGTTAATCGGTAAAGTGATTTTATGGAAATATCGTTTGCTATAGGAATCTAATGTAAACGACCGATTGTAATTGAAAAATAATTTAACTTTGAAATGTTTAAATCTTATTTCAATGAAAACTGCAGAATTAAAAAATAGCATTTGTCAAAAGATTGATCAGTTGGATGACAAAGAATTGAATGAAATCAATGGTATTATTATGAATTATCTCAATCAGAAGGACAATGATGAGGAATGGGATAAATTAACCGAAGCTCAAAAAACTGGTTTATACAAAGCCATTGAGAGCGTTAAAAAAGGAGAAGGAATTTTGCACGATGATATAATGAATAAATACAGAAGTAAATATTCCGGAAAATGACGGGAAGTAAAATAATCTGGACTCCTGAAGCAGATACGGATGTTGCCCAAATCCTATTCTATCTGGATAAAAATTGGAATAATAAAGTTGCCTTGCGATTTCTGGATAAATTGGATGGCCTGTTATTTCAGATCGAAAAAAATCCATTTCAGTTTCCTATATTTTTCAAATCTCAAAAAATCCGAAAGTGCGTAATTACGATGCAAAATAGTCTTTTCTATCAATTTGACGAA
>JAUYEQ010000178.1 GCA_030691295.1 Bacteroidota bacterium | reverse complement strand
ACGTATTCGGAATTGAGGCATTCTTGCCAGGTTCGCAGATTGATGTGAAACCTATTCGCGATTACGACATTTATGTTGGCAAAACAATGGAATTCAAAGTTGTTAAAATCAATCATGAATTCCGTAACGTGGTAGTTTCTCACAAAGCATTGATCGAAGCAGAACTCGAATTGCAGAAAAAAGAAATTATCTCTAAACTCGAAAAAGGACAGGTACTTGAAGGTACTGTTAAAAATGTTACTTCTTACGGAGTATTCATTGACCTTGGTGGTGTTGACGGACTTATTCACATTACCGACCTATCATGGGGACGTATTTCTCACCCGAACGAAATTGTTGAACTTGATCAGAAACTGAATGTCGTAATTCTTGACTTCGATGACGACAAGAAACGCATCGCTTTAGGTCTGAAACAATTGACTCCTCACCCATGGGATAGCCTTGGCGGTGAGCTGAAAGTTGGCGACTCTGTTAAAGGAAAAGTGGTAGTTATGGCCGATTACGGTGCATTTGTTGAAATTGCTGCCGGCGTTGAAGGTCTGATCCACGTTTCTGAAATGTCATGGTCACAGCATCTTCGCAGCGCTCAGGACTTCCTTAAAGTTGGCGACGAAGTTGAAGCTCAGATTTTAACCCTCGACCGCGATGAACGCAAAATGTCACTGGGTATCAAACAGCTTAAAACTGATCCTTGGCAAGACATTGATACTGTATTTGGTGTTGGAACAAAACACAAAGCTACTGTTCGTAACTTCACCAATTTCGGCGTATTTGTTGAAATTCAGGAAGGTGTTGACGGCCTGATCCATATTTCGGATCTTAGCTGGACCAAGAAAATCAAACATCCTTCAGAATTTACAGCTATCGGATCGGAAATCGAAGTTACTGTTCTTGACATCGACAAGGAAAACCGTCGTTTAAGCCTCGGACACAAACAATTGGAAGAAAATCCATGGGATGTGTTTGAAACTATCTTCTCAGTTGACTCAGTTCATGAAGGAACCCTGGTTGAATTGTTCGACAAAGGTGCAACTATTGCCCTTCCATACGGTGTTGAAGGTTTTGCGACCCCACGCCATTTGGTAAAAGAAGACGGAACCCAGGCACAACTGGAAGAAAAACTCGAATTCAAAGTTATTGAGTTCTCTAAAGCTGCCAAAAGGATCATCTTATCTCATTCAAGAGTATTCGAAGATGAGAAAAAAGCTGAAGAAACAGCAAAAAGAAAAACTCAGGTAAAAGCTACCAGCAAAGCCGTAAAACAAGTGAAAGAAACAAATAGTGCTGAAAAGACTACACTTGGAGATATTTCTGAACTTGCTGCTTTAAGAACCCAAATGGAAGCCGACGAACAGAAAGAAAATTAGTTTAAGGTTATTACAAATCCATCAGGATTTCTTAAATTGCGTCTATGGATTTCGATATAATTAAATTAGAAGGCTATACACTTGTTAAAGTTTTGACTGACAGACTGGACACCAACAATGCTCCGGATTTAAAATCAGAACTTGTAGTGATAAATGCGAACGGTGAAAAGAACATCATTCTGGACGTCAGTGATTGTGAATACTGCGACTCTTCAGGTTTAAGCGCCATTTTGGTTGCCAACCGTTTATGTGAAGATTCAACAGGTACATTTGTATTGACCGGACTCCAATCCGATGTTGAGCAGATCATCAGGATTTCGATGCTTCATACTGTTTTACTTATTACAAAAACAGTAAAAGAAGCTGAGAACCTTCTGAATGAAAAGGAAATAATATAATCTGACTTTGTCAGACCAAAAAATGTCTTTTCAACTGACCATACTCGGAACAAGTTCAGCATTACCAACATCAAACAGATATCCAACCGCCCAGGTACTCAATGTACTTGGGCGGTTTTTTTTGATCGATTGTGGCGAGGGAACCCAAACGCAAATGAGAAAATTCAAAATCGGATTTTCGAAAATTGATCATATCTTCATTACCCATCTTCATGGCGACCATATCTTTGGCCTGATAGGGCTCATTTCGACCATGATATTGCTTGGACGTGAAAAAGACCTGCATATTTATTCGCACTCCGAACTTCAGAAATACATTACTGCACAATTGAATTTCCTTTATGCTGACGAAATTCCGATGAAGATCGTTTTTCATCCCTTAAATTTCAAACGGGAGCAGTTGATTTACGAAGATGCGAAAGTCTCAGTATATTCATTTCCGCTGTCGCACCGCATACCAACCTGTGGTTTCAGATTCGATGAAAAGCCAGCCTTGCCAAATTTACTGGCAAAAAAAATTGAAGAATACCAGATTCCCATCTGCGAAAGACAAAGGATAAAAGAAGGAGGTGACTTTTTAACCAGCGAAGGGCAGTTAATCCCACATTCACAACTAACTGTAAAAAAATTCAAAGCGCGTTCGTTCGCCTTTTGCAGCGACACCAGATTCGATGAATCGTACATCGGATCAATCAAAAATGTTGATTTGCTTTACCACGAAGCAACTTTTGCCGAAGATAACCGGAAATTGGCAAATACAACTTTTCACTCAACCGGAAAAGAAGCTGCTGAAGTTGCTTTGAAAGCTCAGGCCGGGCAATTGCTGATCGGACATTTTTCGGCCAGATACAAAGACCACACTCCCATTCTGGAAGAAGCAAAGGCAATTTTCCCCAATACGCGAGCGATTTCGGAAGGCGATGTGATTACTGTTCAAAAAACTGTTTATTGAAATTCACCAGATACAACCTTTCTGTCGGGCGGGTGAATGCAGTGTAAAGCCATCTCAGAAATTCCTTGTTCAGCATCTCTTCGGTTAAATAACCCTGATCGACAAAAACGGCGTTCCATTGACCTCCCTGCGCCTTGTGGCAGGTAACCGCATAGGCGAATTTTACCTGAAGCGCATTAAAATAAGGATTCTCGCGAATCTTTTCCCAGCGTTTCTTTTTACTTCGGATGTCCTGATAATCTTCTGCAACAGCATCAAACAGCTTTCGGTTTTGCTCGCTGTTTAAAGCAGCTGATTCAATGCTTAACGTATCCAGAATAATCTTACAGTCAAATTCAATGTCAGGATAATCGAGCAAACGGAGACTGATATTTGCAAACCTGAAACCATACAACTCTTCATGTTTGTATATGGCAATAATTTCAGCAATATCGCCATTGGCAATAAAATCAATTTTTTCGTTTGCTTCGAGCCAGAAATAATTGTTTTTTACAATCATTATCAGATCGCCAACCGAGATGTCGGCCTCTTTGTACAGAATCGTGCTTCTGATGCCTTCGTTGAATTTATTGGCACGTTTGTTCGACCTGGTAACCACAATCGTTTCAATCAAGCCAAAACGATCGTAACAGGTCGATATTTCCTCGATCAGGTCTGCTCCTGAAATTCTGCGGATGTCTTCGAATTGTTTACATTCAAGGTGAAAGTATCCGGAAGTATAACTTCCTTCCGTAATCAGGTTCCGAATAAAAGTTGCATTGAATAATATTCCTGAATGCATATCCTGCCTTACAACTTCTGTCAGTTCATATTCATAAACACAACGATCGTAAAAATCGAGGTCCTTTTTCGATAAAGCCGGACTTACATCCAAGCCAACCGGTGGAAGCTGAGCGGTGTCGCCCACCAGAAAAAGGCGGCAATTTGTTCCTGAATAAACATATTCTATCAAATCCTCCAGCAAACGGCCCGAACCGAAAATCGAAGTTTCTGCATTCGAATTGGAAATCATGGATGCTTCGTCAACAATAAAAAATGTGTCTTTGAAAAGGTTTTTATTCAGTACAAATCTGCCTGATCCATCACTTGAAGATTGTTGCCGGTATATGTTTTTATGAATAGTATATGCGTTCTGGCCGGTATAACTTGACAAAACTTTTGCTGCACGACCGGTTGGAGCCAGTAAAACCGATCTGAATTTGAATTTTGTAAACGTTTTGACCAGCGAACTCAACATTGTAGTTTTACCGGTACCTGCATATCCTTTCAGTAAAAATATCGCATCAAGCTCCGATTCTGCAACAAAATCAGCTAGTTTAAGCGAAAGTTCCTCCTGACCGGAAGTGGGTAATTTTCCCAGATTATTGATTATTTCAGATTGAATGTGTTTTTTTATCATACACGGCTAAAATAAAACAAAACCAAAGATTCTAAATTATTTTTTTTTATAAATTTGCAACCAATCAAAAACTAATCTTAAAACTCGTAAGATGAAAACAGTAATACAAATCGTTCTGGTTGCAGTTGCAATAATTCTCGCTTATTTATTGTACACAAGCGTCGAAAGACCTCTGGACTTTGAAAAAGCAAAGAAGGAAAGATATGATGCAACCATTGAACGTCTGAAAGATATCCGTAAAGCAGAAATTGCATACAAAGATATACACGGCAAATTTACCGGAAGTTGGGATACTTTGATCAATTTTGTTAAAACAGGCGAATTACCCCTGGTTCGTAAAATTGGTATGTTAACTGACAGTATGATCGAAGCCGGATGGACAGAAAAACAGGCTTTAAAAGAAGGTAAGATCATCCGTGATACTGTCTATGTTAATGTTTTAGATACCATCTTCGGTAAAGGATATAAAATTGATGACATTAAATTTGTTCCGGTTCCGGACACTGTTGCAATGTTCCAATTGGGAGCAGGCATTATTACTACCGGATCAGGAATTAAAGTACCTGTTTTCGAAGCAAAAGCGCACAACAACACAATTCTGAGAGGACTCGACAGACAGTTGATAATTAATCTTAATGAATCCAGAAGAACAAACGACAAATATCCCGGATTAAAAGTCGGATCATTGGAAGAAACAATTAACAATGCCGGTAACTGGGAATAACTTTTCCTTATGCATGAATTAAATTTTGTTGACGACACATTCGATTTAAAACTAGCATCAGAATATAATCTATCCATCCAGGTTGGCCTGGATGGATTTTCTTTTTCTATCCTTGACGTTATCCGAAAGAAATACATCGTTTTAAGGCATATTCCTTTAATCGTTGGCAAATTGCAATTCCTTGCAAAAAAAATTGAAGCAATATTTGATCAGGAAGACAAATTAAATGCTTCCTTTCAATCGGTTTCAATTATTTATTCAACCCATAAAGCAAGCCTGCTTCCAAAAACATATTCCGGTTTTCAACTTGCTGAAAAAGTTGCAGGACTGACCAACGATATAAGCAAAAATGAAGATATTGCGGTAAACGATTTGCCGGGATTCAATCAGCAATTGATATTCAGTTATCCCAAAGAATTAATCACCTTGCTCAACCGAAAGTTTACCGAATTCAATTTGAAACATAAATCAATACCTATGCTGGCCGCTGCCGTTAATCAGCGAAACGAAAAGAGAAATTCGTTACTAATCAACTTTGAAAAGAAATACATCAGGATGATCGCGATAAAAGACATGCAAATAGCTCTTTTCAACAGCTTTTATTTCAAAAACGAATCCGACTTTCTGTATTACACCCTGAACATCTGTCATACTTTGCAAATCGATCCTGAACGCGATGAACTATTAATCGGAGGTTATGTCGCCGATGATTCTGGTTATATCCGCCAGCTAAAAAAGTATGTCAGCAATGTTTATTTTATGAAACCTCCGGCAAATTTTAATTACAGCAGCACTTTTGACAAAGTTCAAAAACACCAGTTTATAAGCCTTTTAAATACATATCAATGCGAATAGTCGGAGGAAAATACAAAGGCAGGGTTTTTAGTCCCGGCAAATCGTTTAAAGCCCGGCCAACCACCGACATGGCTAAAGAAAGCTTGTTCAATATACTTCAGAATTCAATTGATTTTGAGGGTATCAGGGCACTTGATCTGTTTTCAGGAACAGGCAGTATCAGTTACGAACTGGTATCCCGTGGTTGTCCGGATGTGACAGCAGTTGAAATCAATGTAGCTCATATTCAATTCATCAAAGAAGTGATTGAAAAACTGGGAGAAAAAAATATCAGGGTGGTAAAATCGAATGTTTTTGTTTTTGCAGCCAGAATTCATGAGCAGTTTGACTTGATTTTTGCTGATCCGCCTTACGACCACCCCAAGTTTTCGGAGGTTGCTGATCTCATTTTCAAAAATAATTTATTAAAACCCGGCGGAATGTTCATTCTGGAACATTCCGGGCAGTTTGATTACTCAGCACATCCTAATTTTCAGAATTTGCGCAGATATGGCAGTGTTCATTTCAGTATTTTTGCTGTTGAAGAATAATCTAAGATTCTGAATCTGACTTCCTGCCAAAGAAAATATTTGAGATTCTGTAATATTTAGCAGATCATCATAACCTATTCATAAGTTTTCAAATATTTAACCATGAGTCCAGTCCGATAACCCTGTTTTTCTCAAATGATTGAGAATTGGATATTTTCGGAACTTGACAGATTGTTTTGCATTATTGCCTTTAAAAATGACTTGAGTGCAAAAAAGGGTTCAAACCAAC
>JAUYEQ010000177.1 GCA_030691295.1 Bacteroidota bacterium | reverse complement strand
ATGTGCCGGCGCCCAATGCTGATGAGCCATTTGCCGATTTCTTCGGTTCGGAGGGTATATAATACTTCGCGCAAATCGTCAATATTCTCGCTGGTCAGGTCACTTTCTCGAACGTTTCGCAATTCGTCCAGTTCTTCATCATCGAAATAGGTAATTATTTCCTCATTAAACTCCGATTCGTCGAATTCGCAGATTTCGTGCGCCCCGCAACAATCAGAAGCGATTTGTCTTGGCTCAGTTTCCGGTTCTTTCCCGGGTTCAACCCCGGGAATATTTGTCTGTCCTTTTTTCCTGAACCTGATAACTACCAGAGCGACAACTGCGATAAAGATAATTCCTAAAATGTAGTACATGGGGGAAAAGTAAAAAATATCGTCAATCAGAAATAACCAAATATTAGCTGATTTTGTTTAACTCCTTTTCTATCAGTGTGTAAGTTGCTGATGAAACCGGAACCAATGGCAATCGAAGCTGATTTTTAACCGTCCCCAACATTTCCATCAAGGCTTTCACGCCGCCCGGATTTCCTTCCCTGAAAATCAGTTTCAGCATTTCGGCCATCTGCAAATGAAGCTGACTTGCAAGTGCAATATTTCCTGAAAGTGAGGAATGGGTCAGTTGGCTTAATCTTTCAGGCAAAGCATTGGCAATAACTGAGATAACTCCAATTGAGCCCATTGTTACTGAAGGCAAAGTCAGACTATCGTCTCCTGAAATTACTTTAAAATGGGCGGGTGCATTGGCAATTATTTTTGCGAACTGGCTCAGATCGCCCGAGGCTTCCTTAATCGCAATCACTTTCTCAGATAGATTGGCGATACGAAGGGTCGTGTCAGCATCCATATTTACACCGGTACGGCCTGGAACATTGTAAAGTATAACTGGAATCGGACAAGCTTCAACCATCATTTTAAAATGCTGAAATAAGCCTTCCTGAGTTGGTTTGTTGTAATATGGAGTTACCGAAAGAATTGCGTCAACGCCAGTGAAATCAGCATTTTTGATGGACTCAACCAAACTAATAGTATTGTTGCTGCCCATTCCGACGACAATTTTCAGACGTCCGGCATTCTTTTCGATCACAAAACGTACAATTTCTTTCTTTTCAATTTCAGAAAGGGCAGGGGTTTCAGCAGTGGTTCCCAGAACCACCAAATAATCAATTCCTCCTGAAACCTGATTTTCAATTAATCTTTCCAATGTGCTGTAATCAATGCCTTTATCTTCATTAAAAGGAGTGATCAATGCAACTCCGGCTCCTGTAAATGCATGTGTCATTCTAAAGTCGTTTTGTTAATTCTTTTTAAATAGTACAAAATTTGTTCGGCCAACTGGCTTGTTTCAGGTTTTTGCTGAAATTCAATATTAAAATCAAAATTATTTTGAGAACCTCCTGCATATCCAATTTTAAAAGAAGCTGCCGACAACGCTGTCAAATATAAGATTGGCAAGTTCCTTTGCCCCGTTAAATCGATCAAAATATCAAATTTCTGTTCTATAAATTCCTCGGCCAAATCTGTTTTCGGAATTTCGCTCCAGGTTGTTTGTTTTTTTGTAAATCCATTGATTCCGTCAGGAATAACTGCCTTTCTGCGGGGAAAATAACACAGTCCAACCGTTTTTATGCCCGCAGTTGTGAGTTCTTTTTCAATCAGGTCGAATGATTCTTTCTGATCAAATTCCCATAAGATTCCGGCTGTTTGGGCCGTATCTAAATTGAAAACCTTTTTCTCTCTGGAAATTGAGGCTAGCTGGGAACTCAGTAATTTGTTGGCAATTTTTAATTTTAAACCCATAATTTTCTGCAAAAATAACAATTCGTTTGTTTTACGCTGTTTGAAATTGCTAAAAGTTTTAGATTGATACTAATATGCACGATAAATTAATAATCTGTTACTTTTAGTCGATCATCTTCAGAAAATCATCTTCAGAGATAATCGGAATATTCAGTTTCTTCGCATTTTCAAGTTTGCTGGGTCCGATGTTGTTTCCGGCCAGCAAATAATTGGTATTTTTCGAGATAGAACTTACATTTTTACCACCGTTCTGCTCAATCATTTTCTTCAGGTCGTCTCGTGAGTTTTTCTCAAATGTTCCAGAAATAATGATTGATAATCCACTTAGTTTTTCTGAACGATTGGCAATAGCTGCTTCGTCCAGCTTCATTTGAAGTCCCTTTTCCTTTAGCCGCTCCAGCAAATGGATGTGTTGCGGATTTGAAAAATACAGGCGCACACTTTCGGCAATCCGGCCACCAATTTCGTCAATGGCAGTTAACTCCTCCTGACTTGCATTTTCCAGTCTTTCAATTGTAATCAACCGATTGGCAAGTATTTTGGCGACTGTTTCTCCAACAAAACGAATTCCGAGCGCGAATAGTACTTTTTCGAACGGAATACTGCGCGATTCGCATAGGCTTTTTATGATTCTTTCAGCAGATTTATCTCCCAGCCGTTCCAATTTGCTGATTTGTTCCTTCTGTAAATCGTATAGGTCGGCAATATTTCTGATCAGTCCTTCATTGTACAGTAAATCAATTGTTTCAGCACCAAGTCCATCAATGTTCATTGCTTTACGGCTGATGAAATGTTCCATTTTTCCCTTGATTTGTGGTGGACATCCATCCTCATTCGGGCAATAAAAGGCTGCTTCGCCTTCTTTTCGGATCAAATCTGTTTTACATTCAGGACAATCTTTTCTAAAATCGACTTTTGGGAACATCGGGTGCCGCGAAGCCAGATCGACACCTACTATTTTCGGAATTATTTCTCCGCCTTTTTCAACAAAAACAGTGTCGCCTACGTGCAAATCCAGGTTTTTGATGATGTCTGCATTGTGCAAAGTTGCACGTTTAACAGTCGTTCCGGCCAGTTGAACCGGATCAAGATTGGCAACCGGAGTTACTGCCCCGGTTCGTCCGACCTGATAGGAAACAGATCGCAGAACGGTGCTGGCCTGTTCAGCCTTGTATTTGTAGGCAATTGCCCAACGTGGCGATTTTGCAGTCGTACCGAGGTATTGCTGCAAACTCAGCGAATTAACTTTGATCACAATCCCGTCGGTTGCAACCGGTAGTTCAAACCGTTTCTGGTTCCATTTCCTGATAAAAATGATCACTTCGTCAATGTTTGCACATTTTTCGGTATCCGGAGAAATTTTAAAGCCCCATTCTTTGGCAGCCAGCATATTTTCGAAATGACCATCGGAAGGCAGTTTTTCGCCCAGTAAATAGTAAAAATAGGCGTCGAGCTTGCGTTCGGCAACCACCGATGATTTTTGAGATTTTAAGGTTCCTGAAGCAGCGTTCCTGACATTGGCAAATGCTTGTTCTCCTTCTTCGGCCCGCTCTTCGTTGATTCGTTCGAACTCAGTAAAAGGCAGCAGAATTTCGCCACGGATTTCAAATTCAGCAGGATAATTGGTTCCTTTTAGTTTCAGCGGAATGGTCCTGATTGTGCGCACATTGGCAGTCACATCATCGCCAAAAGTGCCGTCGCCCCGGGTGATTGCTTTGTCGAGCATCCCGTTTTTATAGCGCAAACTGATGGAAGTGCCGTCGTATTTCAGTTCGCAAACGTATTCAAACGTCTGGTCGGTCTGTTTTCTGATTTTCTGGTCGAAGTCGCGCAGTTCTTCTTCCGAATATGAATTGGACAGCGAAATCATCGGATATTGATGCCTGACCTGTTCAAATTCCTTGTTTAAATCGCTTCCAACGCGTTGGGTGGGGGAGTTGGGATCGAAGAATTCCGGATTTTCAGCTTCCAGTTTTTCAAGTTCCTTCAGGAGCATATCAAATTCCTGATCACTGATAACCGGTTGTGATAAAACGTAGTAACGATGGTTGTGATCTTCGAGAATTGAACGCAATTCGACAATTCTTTTCAGGATATTTTCGTTGGCCATTTTGATTAAAATTTCCACTAAAATAGGAAAAAGAAGAGAACCAAAGGTGTTTTTCAATCTGCGCCAAAAAGAAACTGCGTTTTCCGGACAATAAAAAACTGTCTTTCAAACTGATATGACCTCTGAGTAAAGGTTCAGTCTGAAAGACAGTTTCTTAGGAAAATGGCTGAGAAATTAATTTTTCTCTAATTTTTTCTGAAGCAGATAAGAAACTACGAGTCCGATACCACCGAAGAGAAAGATCATTGAAAAATAAGCGGCCGTACCATCCATCCCGGCTTCGTCAAGGAAATACCCTGTAACAATGCCAAGTGCAACACCGATAAAGAACAATCCAAGTTTAAAATTGCCAAAACCATTGCCGTTATTTGATTTTGTTTTGAACAGTTCGGGACTGGCTCCTTTTTCAATTAAAGCCAAGCGTTCCTTGTTTCGTGTTGTGAGAAAAACATACAGTGATGCAAAAACCACCGCGAAAAAACCTAAGGGGATTAAAATTTCTACTTGCATAATATTCAATTTTAAGTGTTTAATTGTTTTCGTTCTTGCTGCTATGACGCAAGTGTTTCTTCGCGGTTACAAATAAAATTGAGAATCTTTTTTGTAATTTTATTTTCGAATTTGTAACCGGACTGTAAAATGTTCGTCTATTGTAAAAAGATGGATAAAACCGATGACATATTTTATATTGAGGCAGTTAGAAAGGGAAATGTTGCGGCATTTTCTGTTCTGGTTGAACGGTACCAAAACATGGTGTATTCATTGGCATTGAAATTACTGAAAAAGCCCGAAGATGCAGAAGAAATGGCCCAGGACACTTTCGTAAAAGCCTATCAAAAGCTGGATACTTATGAAGGTAAATCGAAGTTTTCGACCTGGCTGTACAGTATAACTTACAACGCGTGTATTTCTGAATTACGGAAGCGAAGGATTGAATTTAAATCGCTCGACGACAGGCAGATATCCGATCAGGACGAGCAGAAAATGCATGATTATTATCGGGAGACAAAGAAGGAAGATCAGGAAAAATACCTCAACCTTGCACTTTCAAAATTGCCCGAAGACGATCAGGTTTTGGTTACGCTTTATTATTACGAAAGTCAGTCGATGGATGAAATAAGTGCAATTACCGGACTTACTGTTAGTAATATAAAAGTAAAAATTCATCGGGCGCGAAAACGAATGTATTCGCTTTTGCATGAGATGTTGAAAGAAGAAGTATATTCGCTTTTATAGCATGGGGCATGGAGCAAGGGGGCGTGGAGTAAGAAACCTGGAACTTGAAACTTGAAACTTTAAAAATATGAACAAGTTAGATAAACAATTCGAACAACTGATGAAGGAAATCAGCATCGATTCGCCTTCGCAAGGTTTCTCACTTAAAGTGATGGAACGGATTCAGGCCGAAGCTGTTGTTCAAAAACACTCGCTGATGACAGATTACCAGCCGGTT
>JAUYEQ010000205.1 GCA_030691295.1 Bacteroidota bacterium | reverse complement strand
TCGAAGCCTCCTTTTCCAAATTGGCAATCGTCTTTTCAAGTTCCTTTTCCTTTTCATTCAAAATCTTCTGAATGCTTTCAGCAGCCAAAAATGCCTGACTGACTGTCACTTCATCTTTAAAACCTTCCCAACGAAAAAGGGCAATATGATCTGCAATTTTCACTTCCAGTTCTTTGAGTTTAGCAGTCAATCCGTCAAGATGTTCTGAGTTGAATTTCATCCGGTTGGCTAAATCAGAAAGTTGACTGATATTTTCATTGGCATTCGAAATCGTCTTCTCAATTTCACCTCGGTTTTTCAAAGCTTTCGACAAGGCTTCGGCAACACTTTCAGCACTTAGAACCGTTGGATGTTGCAGTGAACCACAAAGCGGACAAGCTTCGCCATCGTGCAGGTTCACGGCATATTCTTCCAGTTTTGCCTGCACCCGGTAATGATCCGCTTCTCCATCAAGTTCCAAAATCTGCTTTTTCAGGAGTTCAATCTTTTCCTTCATGATCTGAATACCTGTAACGGTAGTGGCATCAGGTGCCAGTCCGGCAAAAATCGGATCTTTAAACTTTGTTCTTGCCGCTTCGTCAATTGCTTCGATTTCTTTCTTGAATTTTTCAGCTTCAAGCTTCTTCTCCGCGAATTGCTGATTCAGGTTTTTATTATCGACATGCCACGATTTTACTTCCGAAAGCATTGCCAAATCAGGAAGCCGCAACTTTTCAGCTTTCAGCAGAAGTTCAAGTTTAGCTTTTTCAAGTTTAAGCTTTGCTGAAGTTTCAATGGTTTTATCAAGAATCAGCATACCCTTTTTAATTCTGTCTTCATCGCTTAAAACGGAGGCTGATAAAATATTCAGTCGTGTTATTTTTCCCAATTCATCGGCCTGCAATTTCAGTATATCACGTCCGTCGTAAGCAATTTTCAATTCAGTAAAAGCAATTTCCAGCGTGGCAATTTCCTCTTCCGATTTTTTCAGGATAATAGTCTCTTTTTCAATCTGACCAGTGTTTTGAATGATCTTTTTGTTGCTTAAAGCCAGCGCATCCATCAACCCCTTAAACTGAATAAGGCATTGTTCATAGTTTCGAATAAGTGTTTCTTGTTGAATGTATTTGGGTTCCTGATCCTGCAATTGCTTTAACTTTTGCTGAGCATCAGCCAGCTTTTTAATCAGCTCCTGTAACATCTTGAATTCAGACTCTTTAACCTGATTTTCTTTCAGAATAAGGCTAAGTTGACCAATTTCAGTTTTTATCTGGGCAAGTTGTTCTTCGAATTGTTTTACCTGCTCCGGATCAATCGCCCCAAGCTGTTGTAATTGACCTTCAATGTTTTGCTTATTTGCATTGTTTTTCGATTCGAGCGAAACAACTTTGTAGTAAAGTTCAAATCGTTCGAGATTGAAAAGTTCCTTCATCATCCGGGTGCGATCGGTACTTCCCAACTGCAGAAATTCCTGAAACTGCCCCTGAGGAATGATGATGGTTCGTTTGAAATTGTTGTAGCTCAGGCCAATCGCCTTTTCAAGCATTTCAGGTTCTATCGGAATCCAGTTTTCATTTTCCTTTCGATAGGCAGTACGTTCCAACGCTTTAACTTCTTCGAACTTTTTACCGTTGCGCCGGCCTTTCACCACTGCCTGATAAGCCGTCTGGTCTTTCCCGGTTTCGAAGATGAACTCGATCAGCAAATCGCTTGATTTCAGGTTCATCATGTTGTAATTACGATTGTCCCTTGAATTCAGCCGATCTGTCTCTCCGTAAATAGCAAAAGTTATGGCTTCCAGAATGCTGGATTTTCCACTTCCAACCGCGCCAAAAATCCCGAACAAATTGGCCTCTGTAAGTTTTGTAAAGTCGATGGTTTGCTTCTCCTGATAGGAGTATAAACCTTGTATGGTCAGTTTTACTGGTATCATAGTTTAAGATTTCACCCCAAATTAATATTTAAACACCACAGATTACTCAGATAAACACAGATTGAAAAAAAATATTTTGTGATTAATCTGTGTAAATCCGTGTAGCCTGTGGGTTACTTTTTTTTCTTCTATTGGTTTTCACATCACAATTCTGGTTATTCCTTTTTTCAGGTCGATGACATTGAAATTAATGAGCAATCCCAATCTTAAATAAGATAATTTTAAATGTGACATTAACTGAGCTTTGAAAAGTGGAATCATTTCATTTACAGCTTTCAATTCAACAATTACAGAATCCTCCACCAACAAATCAATACGATAACCTGCATCCAATTTGATTTCATCATAAATAACCGGTAAAGGTTTTTGCCGCTCAACTTTGTACCCCATTTTTTTCAACTCGTATTCCAGGCAAATTTCATAGGTTGATTCCAGAAGACCGGGCCCAAGCGCTGAATGGACTTTGTAAGCGGCACCAATAATGTCGTAACTAATCAGATTCAATGTTTCCATATCTTAAAATTTAAAATGAATAAACACAAATTGATTATTATTATTTTACCACAGATTACTCAGATAAGCACAGATTAAAAACCAAAAATAATCTGTGAAAATTTGTGTTATCTGTTGTTAACATCTATTTTTTTCTGGTAGCATCTGAGGTTTTTTTCATATTCTTCAGTGTTTAATCCTCTTCCTCCACCGCTAAAAGTTCAGTGAACAGCGACATCAATTCTGCATTGGGTTCCTGTCCTTTCTCGTGCCTGAAATAATCGGTAAAAAGTTCCTCCATGTTTTTGGTCAGGTCAATGCCTTTTTTAGTTCCAGATGCTAATCCGAGTGCATTTTTAACTTCAGGAATGATGGTTACAATTCCATTGTGTACACCATTCAACTGTTTTCGCTCCTGAGCGGTAAGGTAAGTGTTGGTCACCATCGTCAGCTCAACCAAACAATCTGTATTTTGAGTGAGCCAAGCCAAAGCCTCGTCCATTCCTTCTGCCCTTTTCCGAAGCAGTTTTTTGCCTTTGGTAAGTTCCAATTCCTGAACTTTCACCATTTTCCCCGGTTCAGCATCAACTATCATTACAAATTTTTTCTGATTGGCTTCAGCAAAACTGTACGAAAGCGGACTGCCACTGTAATAAACCGGGCAAGGCGCCGAATCGACCCGGTGCATCCGGTGCAAATGGCCGATAGCTGTGTATTGAATTTGATTTGGTATGTTTTGTGTATAAATAACCTGCGCTCCACCAACATGCAAAATTGGTTTTTCGTCAGCAGGTTCCTCCGGTAGCTCGTCTCCCTTTTTCACCACAAAAAGATGGGTAACCAACAAGTTTACACCATTTTCGTCGCAATATTTGGTGCCCAGCTTTTTCCATTTCTCCTGAAGTACAATCCTGAGTTCATCCTCGCTGTTTTCCTGTCCAAGATAGGTTTTCAACCTGAATTCGTTGGCATAAGGAGTTAATAGCAAACGCAACGGAACATCAACTCCGGGAAGTTTCAATTCGAGAAAACCTTCTTCACTGTGCAGCACTTTTAAGCCCGATTCCAGTTCAAACGGCGGAACAACAGAATTCGGATAACCGTCAAAAATAATTCCGCACTCGCGGGCCAGCGGATCGGGCGCTTCAATGCGATCGGGCGAATCGTGGTTGCCAGCAATGGCAATGACAGGTCGTTTTCCATTATTTGTCAGCCGTTTTAGGGTGCGGTAAAACAAGTCAACAGCTTCGGTAGGCGGATTGAAAGTATCGAACAAATCGCCGGCAACGATAATCGCATCGACCTGTTCGTGTTCCGCAATTTCGCAGATTTCCTGCAAAACAGCCTGTTGTTCTTCGATTCTCGAAAAATCTTCGAGCCGTTTGCCGAGGTGCCAGTCGGAGGTATGTAGTATTTTCATATATCAAATTGTTTCTGCGAATTTTCTCTGATCGCTTTAAACTCCGAACCTTCATTCCATTTTGGCCATTCCTGAGAATTGGCCAGGTTGGTGCCTACATTATAAAGTAATTTGGCATCTTCAACAATTCCGCTAAGGTCGTCGGTTTCAGGATGGAATTCGTCATACGGACTATGATAAGTTTCTTTCCAGTAGCGGTCGACCTTCTTCATGGTTTCTTCTTTTCCGTATTTCTCAGCATCCACATATCCTTTGGCATAAATGGCCGGAACGCCCAGTTTTACCAATGGAAACTGATCTGACCGAAAAAACATGCCGTTGTCAGGATTTGGATCGGGCGCAATGTATCGGCCCTGCTTTTCGGCCTCACTCCTCACCCACTCGTCCAATTCCGACTGCCCCGATCCGGTGAGCATCACATCTTTAAATTTGCCCATAAACAACATCACATCGGTATTAATTACGGCAACAGTTTTATTCATCGGGAAAAACGGATTTTCTGCATAATAACTGGAACCTAGCAAACCCGATTCTTCGGCAGTAACCGAAAGGAACAACACTGAACGTTCGGGAGCCGGGCCGTTTTTAAAGCCACGTGCAATCTCAAGCATCCAGGCTACGGCACTGGCATTGTCGGTTGCTCCGTTGTAGATGCTGTCTCCGTCCACCACGGTTCCCACGCCCAAATGATCCCAATGCGCAGTATAAACCACCACTTCATCCGGATGTTTGCTACCACGTATCAGTCCGCAAACGTTTCGCGAAATATTTATTTCGAAAGTACTATTCATCCAGCCCGAAACTTTTACAGGCAAAACAACCGGTTTAAAATCTTTCTGAATGGCCATCTTTTTGGCTTCCTGCAAGTTCATTCCACAAGAAGCAAACAACTTTTCTGCTGCCGTTTGCGAAATCCAACCTTCAAAAGCACACCGATCCTGATTCCCATTTTCAGGCTTCAGGTATAATTTGGTAGTTTCGCCGTTGTTGGCAACTACTTTCCAGGGATATCCGGCCGGGCCGGTTTCGTGAATGATCAAACAGCCTTTTGCACCGCGACGTGCTGCTTCTTCAAATTTATAGGTCCAGCGACCGTAATATGTCATTGTATTTCCCTTGAAATAGGTATCAGTAGTTCCGTAACCCGGATCGTTCACAAAAATCAGAATGGTCTTGCCTGTCAGATCCATTCCCTGAAAATCATCGCGACCAAATTCAGGAGCAGTAATTCCAAAACCGGCAAACACCAGTTCCGACTGAGCGAGTGTTTGTTCCGTGTCCATCTTCCGCGAAAAAGTCAAGTAATCAACCAGTTTGTCAAATTTCAGCAGTCCTTTGGGAGTGTCGAAATCCAGGGTTTTTGATATTTTGGAGTTCACTGCCAGCAATGGAACTTCCTGGAAAAAGCTTCCTTCATTTGCGGGTTCGAGGCCAATTTTCTTCATTTGACCAGCGATGTAATCAACCGTAATTCCTTCGGTTGAGGACATCGGCATCCGCCCCAGATATTTGTCTGAAGATAATTCGGCAATGTGCTTTTCGATGTTTTTATACTGAATGGCATCCTCTCCTGAATTGTTTTTCACAAAAAAACATGAACCCAGACAGATGCCGGCGAGCAGAACAAGGAAGTTTTTCATATATAAGCTTTATTCGTTCAGATTGAAATTTATTTAGGATCAACCAACTCGGGATGCGCAGTTTTGAAAGCCTGCAAGCCGCTCTCAAAATCTTTAAGCGTTCCGTTTGCATCTACTCCATTTGATGTCCATGGCATCACTCCTTTCCAGCCTTTGTTGTATGCACCAATAAACATTTGCGAAGCAGGCACTTCCAAAGTTGGATTTGCCCCGTCGTTGTAAACGCCTTTTGCCGGATTTTCGCCAATCACACAAGGCCGGTCATTGATACCATAATCAGCAGGAGTTTTATTCAGTGCAAAATTTCCGAACCACTTCACCACCCAACCATAATAATGCGGAGAATAGAAATCGAGCCTCGCATTATCCTTGTTGTATTGAGCCTTCAGTTTGGCATCGCTCCAAAAATTTCCTTCATACTTATCGCTGTTCCATTTTATGGCAGCGCTGCCCAATGTAACCAGTACCTTACTGTTCTCGTGCACGCCCGAAGCAACTCTGGCAACGAGGTATTGAAGCCGGTTCCATGCAATATTTCCCATCGCTGCATCCTGATTCACCCATTCAATTTCGTTGCAGACATCGATAGCCCATAAATACGGGTTGTCTTTGTATCGGTTCACAAATGGAACGGCATAATTGTCAACAAATGAAGTTACTTTTTCATCGCTGAGAACCATGTTTCTCCATCGTTGGTAATTAGTATGGCTGTTCTTAAAATGATCGAATGAAATCAATGTTGCTTTAATATAGATTTTGTTCTTTTGTGCCAGCCGGAACATATCGTCGAGGTTCGACCAAAATGCTGTCGTTGCTCCGGTCACGGTTCCATCAGCCGAAATCATCAGTCCAACTTCACCATTGCAACTAATCCAAATCCGGGTTGAATTTCCACCGGCAGCTTTAATTTTTTGGAATTCGGCATCCCACCACGAGCTAATGTAATTTCCACCGAAATCGTTCCATTTGTTCCATGGCGTGTTGGCCCCATTCATGATAATTTCCTTCCCATCAACCAAAAACTTATTTCCGCTTACAGTTACAAACTGCGCTGACGACAAAACAGGAAGTGCGATTACAAAAATTAAGGCGAGTATTTTGTGTGCTTTCATCAGAATTGGTATTAGTTAGTTAGTTAGTGCTGCGAAGTTATCCATTTTGAAACGCCTACGCAATACACAAATCGCACATTTCGAACACAGAGCTTACTTATAAAAAAAGCCGCGGATTGGTTAACCAGCGGCCTAAGAAGATTATTTTCAGGACTACTTTTTAATTTCCCATGCACAACGAATTGGAGAAACTATTTTTTCCTGTTTTTTCAACTCGTTCATGGCTTTTTCAACCACCTTCTTATCCAATCCGGCCAATTCAGCAATTTTACCGGCTGTCAAAGGTTTGTCGGAAGCAGACATTACTGCCAATACTTTTTCTACGCTCATTTTTATAGATTTTAAAATTTCAAGAATATTTGAAGATCCAAAATTAACGATTAGAGATTAACGATCAACGATTGGTGATGTTTTACTTCGTTAATCGTTAATCTTCAATTGTTAATCGTTAATCAAAACCTTCCTTCCACAACTTTCCAGTCCATTACTTTCCAGAAATCAGCTACATATGCCGGGCGAAGATTTTGTTTGTCGAGGTAATAGGCATGTTCCCAAACGTCGCAAGTTAAAAGCGGAGTCAAACCATCGCGAACCGGACAGCCGGCGTTGCTGGTTTGCACGATGATCAGTTTTCCGGCGGCATCTTTCACCAACCATGCCCAGCCTGAGCCAAATTGTGTGACTGCTGCTTTGTTAAAGGCTTCCTTAAAAGCATCGAGCGAACCGAAAGTAGATTCAATATCAGCTTTCAGTTCACCTGAAGGTTCGGTGGACGGAGTTGCCGACAATTGTTCGAAGTAAAAAGTGTGGTTAAAAACCTGTGCGCCGTTGTTAAAAATTCCACCTTCTGATTTTTTGATGATGGTTTCCAGATCGGCATTTTCGAATTCAGTTCCAACAATCAGGTTATTCAGATTGGTAACGTAAGCCTGATGATGTTTGCCATGATGAAACTCCAGTGTACGGGCACTGATAAAAGGTTCAAGGGCATCAATTGCATAGGGTAATGCGGGTAATGTATAACTCATTTTAGTTATCTTTTTGGTTAAACAATGATTTTCAGTTTTTCAGAAAGATAACAGAATCTGAATCAAAAAAGTTTCTTTAATAACAGTTTCCGGAGTAATTTATATTGATTCTGAATAAGGGGAGCCCCACCCTTTTGAAAACCTTAACTGGCTTGGATTTCACAAGATAAAGACTTATCTGAAGCAATATTATTGAATATCTCAGTACAAATTATTTTAACATATTTTTTTCTAAAAATATCTACAAAATATTGGAAGTATTTTATTGAATAACATTTATTTGCAATTGTTGAATATTAGATGCTTTTAGAATTATAATAATAACTACATTTATATCAAGCACTCACAATACATTGAAATACTGACCAATACAAAATATACATTTGCATATTCCTGAAATTTTTATTACCTTTTGTTACGATTTTTCTGACCAGAATCAGGTCAATAAATTGTATGAAAAAAACCCAAAAATTACCCAATTAGAAGAACATGAAAAAGATCCCACTGATTTTATTTATGGTCTTTGGCTTTAACATAGCTTATTGCCAAAACCTGAAACCAGACGTAATTGCTACGGCTGGGAGTTTTTATGCAAACAGCACGAACTCGGTTAGCTGGACCATTGGTGAATGTATTCCTGAAACATTCTCTAATTCAGGCAATAAGCTCACACAAGGTTTTCAGCAAGGTATTTACGACATTAATACTTTGGCCGATAATACTGAAACCCGGATTGCGATTAATCTGTTTCCCAATCCTACTGCGGATTTTGTAAACCTGGAAATTCATTTGCAGGATAAAAAAGGCTATTTCTACCAGCTTTTTGATTTGGAAGGCAATTGCCTGAAAAATGGAAAAATAACATCGGAAAAATCAGTAATCAATATGTCTGATTTCTCAAACAGCGCATACATTCTCAATGTATTTGCACCTGACCAGAAATTACTTAAATCCTTTAAAATCATCAAAACCAATTAACTCAATGAAAAAATTATTAGCTATCCTAATCTGTTTGAGTTGGATAATTAATACATTATCGGCCCAAACACCCAACGCGTTTAAATATCAAGCCGTTGTCCGTAACAATTCAGGACAAATCATTGTCAATCAAAATGTAGGATTCCGAATTTCGATTCTGCAATCCAGCGCAACAGGTACTGTGGTTTACTCTGAAAAGCATACTGTCCAAACCAATGCCTTTGGATTGGTTAACCTTGAAATTGGCAAAGGCACAACCCTCTCAGGCACATTTTCCACCATAGACTGGGGAAGTGACAGTTATTTTGTGAAAATCGAATTGGATGCCAATAATAGTGGCCTTTTTTCTGAAATGGGAACATCTCAATTGCTCTCGGTACCCTATTCTTTGTATGCGAATAAAGCTGGAAACGGGCTTACTATTTCGGGCACACCAATGCCTGGAGATATTCTTTATAACAATGGAATAAGCTGGGGATTGCTTTCAAAAGGTGTTAACGGCCAAACCCTGCGGCTTGACAATGGTCTGCCCAACTGGGGAGAACCGGGTTATGCCTTGCCATTGGTAACGACAAGCGCTGTTACAGATGTTCTGCAGACTGGCGCCAAATCAGGAGGAAATATTGTCGCAACCGGATTTAGTAATATATCTGCCCGCGGAGTATGTTGGGGAATCAATCAAAATCCAACAACCGCTGACAGCAAAACGACTGAAGGCACTGGCATTGGAACATTCACAAGCACAATTGCAAATCTGGAATCGAATTCTACTTATTACTTGAGAGCTTATGCCACCAACAGTGCCGGAACAGCGTATGGTAATCAGATTACATTTAAAACTATTCTAAATGTGGTTTTCCCAACCACAATTACAGCCGCTGTAACAAATATTACAGCCAATGCAGTGACATCCGGCGGTAGTGTAACAGCTACGGGTGGTGGAGAAGTTACGGCACGTGGTGTTTGTTGGAGCGACCATCAAAACCCAACCATCTCTGACAGCAAAACAAGTGATGGAGCAGGCACTGGAGAATTTAAAAGTCAAATTTCCGGTTTGACACCTGGAACCTATTATGCAAGAGCATACGCTACCAATAGCGCCGGAACAGGTTATGGAAACATGGTGTCTTTTACAACAGAGAATACATTACCGGTTTTACCAACAAAAGCCATTACCAATATTTCTGC
>JAUYEQ010000152.1 GCA_030691295.1 Bacteroidota bacterium | reverse complement strand
TCTGACTGGGAAAAATTTGAAAAGTGGGCGGAAACGGTTCCTCATACTTTGCGGAATCCGTTGTTTCACTGGACCCACCTCGAACTGAAAAAGTTTTTTGGAATCAACGACGTGTTAAGTCCGAAGAATGCCCGCGAAATTTATGATGCCTGCAATGCAAAACTACAAACTCCTGAATACAGCTGCCGCAACATTATCCGGATGGCCAATGTGCATACCATTTGTACCACCGACGATCCGGTTGATTCGTTGGAATATCATCAGAAAATTAAAGCCGATGGATTTGAAGTGGCCGTTTTACCCGCATGGCGTCCCGACAAAGCGATGATGGTAGAACATCCGATCTCGTACAACGAGTATATCAATCAACTGGCAAAAGTTGCTGAAATGGAAATTAAATCATTCCCGGATTTGATGGCAGCTTTGGACAAACGCCACCGGTATTTCCACAAAAATGGTTGCCGTTTGTCGGATCATGGTTTGGATACCGCTTTTGCCGACGATTATACTACCGACGAAATCGATGCCCTTTTTATCAAAGTTAGGATTGGATACCGGCTTACTTCCAGAGAAATACTGAAGTTTAAATCGTGTATGTTGTACGAATTTGGCCGGATGGATCATTCACGCGGATGGACCCAGCAATTTCATATTGGTGCATTGCGAAATAACAATACAAGATTGTATAATCAATTAGGACCAGATACAGGATTCGACTCGATTGGCGACAAGCCGGTTGCTGAGCCGTTATCGAAATTGCTGAACCGATTGGACATGGAAGACAAACTATGCAAAACGGTATTGTACAACCTGAATCCAAGAGACAATGAATTGTATGCAACCATGATTGGCAATTTTCAGGATGGAAGTGTCGCTGGAAAAATGCAATATGGCTCAGGATGGTGGTTCCTCGATCAGAAAGATGGCATGGAAAAACAGATCAACGCGTTGTCGAACCTTGGTTTGCTGAGCCGGTTTGTTGGAATGTTGACTGATTCAAGGAGCTTTTTGTCATATACCCGTCATGAATATTTCCGCAGAACAATGTGTAATATTTTAGGAAACGATGTAGAGAATGGTGAAATTCCTAACGACATGGAATTGCTGGGTCAAATGGTAGAGAATATCTGTTTCAACAATGCAAAAAACTATTTTAATTTTTAGATTTTGTTGTTTATCCCGCCTTTTGGTACGTTCAGAATTTGTTGAATTTGATAAAAATAGTAGATTTGCAATCGATTGCATGGAAGGCCTGATTGGAGCATGGAGCGAAGGGCATGGTTAAATCTCTAATCCGCAGCCCATATTCAGCGCCATGTAGCAGCAGACTTAAAATCAGTCACTTTAAATGGTAAATTGTAAATCAATAAATAGTAAATAGATTAAGATGAAAGTAGTTACATTCGGAGAAATCATGTTGCGTCTGGCAACTCCTGGTTATTTGCGTTTCAATCAAAGTAATAGTTTAACCGCAACTTTTGGCGGTGGCGAAGCCAATGTAGCCGTTTCGCTTGCAAACTTTGGTATTCCTGTCGATTTTGTGACCCGTTTGCCTAAAAATGATATTGCACAATCGTGTGTAATGGATTTGCGTAAATATGGAGTAGGAGTGGATCAGATTGTTTATGGCGGCGAACGCCTTGGGATTTATTTTCTTGAAACAGGCGCTGTAAGCCGCGGTAGCAAGGTTGTTTACGACCGTGCACATTCAGCCATTTCTGAAATTAAATCAGGAATGATTGACTGGGACAAGGTTTTTGAAGGTGTCAACTGGTTTCACTGGACCGGAATTACTCCTGCTATTTCGCAGGGAGCTGCCGATGTTTGTCTGGAAGCCATTCAAAAAGCCAATGAAATGGGAATTACTGTTTCGTGTGATTTGAACTACCGGAAAAATTTATGGAATTACGGCAAAAAAGCTGGCGAAGTGATGCCGGAACTGGTTGCCGGAACCGATGTGATTCTTGGAAATGAAGAAGATGCCGAAAAAGTACTTGGAATTAAACCTGAAGGCGTTGATGTAACTGGCGGTCATGTTGAAGCTGCTGCTTACGAATCTGTTTCAAAACAGATTATGGCCAAATTTCCGCGCTGTAAAAAAGTAATTACTACTTTGCGTGGGTCAATCAATGCCAATCACAACAGCTGGTCGGGCGTACTTTGGGACGGAAAAACTTTGTTCGAAGCGCCAACTTACCAGATCACCGATATTGTTGACCGCGTTGGTGGTGGCGATTCGTTCATGGGCGGACTTGTTTATGGTTTGCTGACATATACCGAAGATGACCAGAAAGCACTGAACTTTGCGGTTGCTGCATCTTGCCTGAAACATACCATTTACGGCGATTACAATCAGGTAACCGTTGACGAGGTTGAAAAACTGATGGGTGGCGATGCTTCCGGCAGGGTTGCCAGATAAAAGAAGCCTCCCACAACCCCTCCAAAGGAGAGGAGAATGACAGCAATAATCAAAGTTATTGATTTGAAAACTACAGTATATAAATGCATTGCCCTGGCTCCCTCTCTTTTGGAGAGGGCGGGGGGTGAGGCTCTTGAAACTTTTTAAAATGGCACGTTTTACAAGAATAGAAGTAGCATTAAAAATGAAAGAAACCGGAATTGTTCCGGTGTTTTACAATGGCGACGCAGAATTGTGCAAACAGGTAATAAAAGCCTGCTATGATGGCGGAATTCGCGTATTTGAATTTACCAACCGTGGTGATTTCGCGTCACTTGTTTTTGCAGAAGTAAATAAATGGGTGGCCAAAGAGTGCCCCGAAATGATTATGGGAGTCGGTTCGGTTATTGATGCCGGAACAACTTCGATGTATATTTCCCTTGGCGCCAATTTCATTGTTTCGCCGCTTATCGACGAAGGGATGGCCAGTGTTTGCAACAAGCGCAAGGTTTCCTGGAGTCCGGGATGCGGATCGGTTACAGAAATTGGTCGCGCTCACGAACTTGGTGCTGAAGTGGTGAAGATCTTCCCCGGACAGCAGGTTGGAGGCCCCGAGTTTGTAAAAGCAGTTCTGGGCCCAATGCCCTGGAGCTGTATCATGCCTACCGGTGGAGTTTCTCCCGATGAAGAGAACCTCACCACCTGGATTAAAGCCGGTGTTCATTGTGTTGGAATTGGGTCGCAGCTTTTTCCTGCCGATGTGTTGAAAAGGGGCGATTATGCTTATATTTCGACAAAATGCAGTGAAGCACTGGCCATTGTCAGTAAAATCAGAAATTAAAACTGAACCTATATGATATATTCAAAAATTAAAGGAATTCTGATATTGGCTGTTTTCGCAGGTCTGGCTGGCTGCGGAATAAAAAAAGGTAAAGAACTTAAACTTGCACATGGATTGCCCACCGACCATCCCGTTCACCATGCCATGGTTTTTATGGCCGAACGGACGGCTGAACTTTCCGGGGGCAAACTAAAAATTGATGTGTATCCTGCCGGACAGTTAGGTTCTGAACAGCAATGTGTTGAGCTTTTACAGATCGGCAGTCTTGCCATCACCAAGGTTTCGGCGGCAGCCATGGAAAGTTTTGCCGTGGCATATAAAGTCTTTGGTCTTCCCTATATTTTCAGGAACAAAGAACATTTATTTACAGTGTTGGACGGAGAAATAGGTGACGACATGTTGGTGAGTACAAAGGACAAGTGGATTCGCGGACTGTGTTATTATGATGCGGGTTCCCGAAGTTTTTATACCATGACCAAACCCATCAACCATCCCGATGATTTGGCCGGAATGAAAATTCGGGTGATGCAAAGTATTACAGCCATGGAGATGATCAAGGCTTTGGGCGGATCGGCTACCCCGATTTCGTATGGCGAACTATACACTGCCTTGCAAAGTGGTGTGGTTGACGGCGCTGAGAACAATCCTCCTAGCCTTTACACTTCACGTCACTACGAGGTTTGTAAATATTATTCCATGGATGAACATACTACTGTTCCTGACGTGTTGATTATAAGTCAGCAAATCTGGGATAAGTTAACTCCTCAGGAGCAGAAATGGCTGCAACAGGCTGCAGATGAGTCAGCGGTTTTGCAACGTAAACTTTGGGCAGAGTCGGAGGAGTTGTCGTTGAGCGAAGTTATAAAAGCTGGTGTTCAAATTAATTATCCCGACAAACAGCCATTTATTGATAAAGTACAACCTCTGATTGAAAGTTACAGCAGCCATCCTGAAATATATTCCTATATTAAACGAATAAAGGCAGCTGACAAAAAAAACTAAACCATGACAATACGAAAAAAAATTGAAAAAGGGCTGGAGTGGGCACTTATCGTCCTGATGAGTATTCTGGTAATTGATGTGCTTTGGCAGGTTGCCAGCCGTTATATAATGAATTCGCCCAGTAATTTTACCGATGAATTAGCCTCTTATCTGCTGATCTGGGTGGGTCTTTTGGGCGCTGCCTATGTGGCTGGACGACGCGAGCACCTGGCCATCGATCTGCTGTATCAGAAAAGCTCTCCTGAGCGACGTTTTAAACTGGATATCATCATCAGTGTTTTGATTATCAGTTTTGCGGTTTCTGTCCTTGTAATTGGAGGAACCTGGTTAGCCTATACGCGGTTTTATCTCTCTGTAAAATCGGCAGCCATGGGCTTACCCCTTGGTGTTGTTTACCTGGTCCTGCCCATAAGTGGTAGTTTGATTACCTATTTTGATATTGACTTTATGATTAACCTGATTAAAGAAAACCGAAAAAAATAGAGCAATGGAATATCTGGAGATTATTGTACTTGTAGTAAGTTTTATTGTATTGTTGGTAGTGGGTGTTCCTGTAGCTTTCAGTATTGGCATTTCGGGAATTATCACAATGCTCATCAGTATTGACCTGATTCCTGCACTGACGACCTTTTCACAGCGTATGGCTACCAGCCTCGATAGTTTTGCGTTGCTGGCCATTCCCTTCTTTGTTTTGGCGGGGAACATCATGAACAGCGGGGGCATCGCCATTCGATTAATCAATCTGGCAAGGGTGATGGTTGGTCCCATCCCCGGGGGTTTGGCAATGGTGAATGTAATTGCAAATATGCTGTTTGGCGCAATTTCCGGTTCGGCAGCTGCCTCTGCCTCTGCCATTGGAAGCATCATGGGTCCTGAAATGAAGCGGGAAGGTTATCCTGAAAATTTCAGTGCAGCTGTGAACATCAGTTCTGCAACCACCGGATTGTCGATTCCGCCCAGTAATATTTTAATCGTCTATTCGCTGGCCAGCGGCGGAGTATCCATTACAGCCCTTTTCCTGGCCGGATATATACCCGGCATCCTGACAGGGCTGGGTATCATGGTTACGGCCATGGGTATGTTGATACTCAAGAAAAGCGGACAGGCTGCCTTGTGGAAATTCATGGCTATTGTAACTACTATTGTGGTTGGATTGTATGCAGCCTTCAAAGCATTTTTCTATGCACAGGCAACTTTTAATTCTGCTGTCAATTGGATACTTCTTGTTGCGGCTGTCGGTTCATTTCTGGTTTGGGGAGCCATTAAAACCAAAAATAACAAGCAGCAAGCCAAGTTGGGTGTAAAGACTTTTTTCG
>JAUYEQ010000142.1 GCA_030691295.1 Bacteroidota bacterium | reverse complement strand
GGCAATACCTTTATAGTTTTTCAGGTCTTTGGCTTCTGCAACATCAATAATTGTAGCTACATCCATGCCTGAAGCTGCATATAAGCTGGTCCATGTGTTGTTAATAACCGAAACACGCGGAATATAGCGGTCTTCATCGGTGTATTGAACTTTTGCCATGTGCTGAACCCAGCAGGATCCCATTTCATGTCCAAGAAAAATTTCATGAACGCGGTCGGTCATCGACTCAATAGAATTTGTAAGCAGCATATCAGGGGCTGCCTGTTCTATGGTCGGTCTGTTTACATTGGTGTTGACTTCCTCAAATTGATCGGTACATGCTGAGAAACCAACAACCAACGCAATTACAAATAGGTATTTTAATGTATTCTTCATAATTGAACGATTGATTAAAGTTTGAAACTAACGCTAAAACCTAAGCTACGCGCTGAAGGGATCTGTCCGAATTCGAGACCCTGTACGTTTGAATTGCTAAATGCACCTTCGGGATCAATATGCGGTACTTTTGTCCAAAGTATAGCCAAATTTCTGCCAACGAGAGAAATGTTAACGTCTTTAATAGCTGTATTTCCTATTTTCTTAAAAGTGTAACCCAATTTTAATTCCCTAAGTTTAATATAGCTGGCATCGTAAATGCTTGAGAATGCAACATCACTCACATAAGCTGCTTTGTTGAAGTTTTCAGCGTTTGCAACAAAATCATTTTTTGCATAACCGGTAACATTTCCGTTGGCATCTTTTACTTCTTTTACACCATCTCCTACAATACCACCTTCACGCCCGATCAAAGTTTCTTCAAGAACTCCGGCGTAACGTCCCCAGGTTGAGGTCATCGAATATAAATCGCCGCCCATTCTGGTGTCGATAAGGAAGTTGAGGTTTACGCCTTTAAAGTTGAATTCGTTGTTAATACCACCGATCCAATCAGGAGTGTAGTTGCCTAGAACTTTTAGGTCGCCTTGTGCAGGAAGTCCGTTACGGTAGATGATTTGCCCATCAGGAGCTCTTTCAAAGTCATATCCGAAAAGAGAACCATATTTTTCTCCGGGAATTGCCATTACTTTTAAACTCCAGTAAGTTCCAAGTTCGTATTGTTCAATACCTTCAGCGAGCTCAACAACTTCATTCTGATTTTTCGACCAGTTAATTGTAACATCCCAGTTCAATCCTGTTTTCGATTTCAGGATGGATCCGCCAAGCAGTACTTCAACACCGCTGTTGTCAATCTGACCGGCATTGGTAACTTTTGTTCCATATCCTGATGCAGGAGAAACAGGTACAGCGATAATCTGGTTGGTAGCGCTAGAATTATAATAAGTTACATCCAATCTAACGCGATCTCTGAAAAACCTGAAATCACCACCAACTTCAAACGAAGTTACAAATTGCGGTTTTAAACCTGCATTCGGCAATTCGTTAGGAATGAACTGGTTTAAAAGTTTTGTACTGGCATTCCAGCCTTCACCAAACGATACAGTTGGTAAAAGTTTGAATGGATCTGTATCAGCGCCTACTTTTGCCCAACTGGCTCTTAATTTACCAAATGAAATGATTGCAGGATCAACTTCAAACATTTCTGTCAATACCCCGCTGAATTGTACTGAAGGATAGAAGAAAGAGTTGTGTTCCGCAGGCAATGCGCTTGACCAGTCGTTACGTCCGGAAAAATCGACATATAGCATTGATTTATATCCGAATTGACCAGAAAAATAAAGACTATTTATTTGTTTTTTCCAGCGGAAATTATCTGCAACCTGAGGTACAAGCGAGTTTTTTACATTATAAACACCGTCAACAGCCAATTCAGGAGCTTCTACAAAGTCCCACGTGCGGCTGTATTTCATGGCATTTCCTCCAACGCTAAGTCCTAATTCAAATTCGTCAAACTTTTTGTTTGCACTGATCAGGAAATCGCTGTTGTTTTCTTTATAAAGATCAACTTCTTCCATATAGTATCCATTAGGAAACTCTTGCATGTGCTTAGCCCTGCGGGTGGTATTTATATTCGAGTAATAATCAACCCCAGTGCGGACAAATGCACTTAACCAATCGGTAAATTGATATTTTGCAGTTGCGTTTCCGAAAAAGCGTTCGCGGTTATTGGTATTCAGGTTTTCGTATAAAATGGCATAAGGGTTATTGTGATAGTTCGTATTCCAGTTATACCATGAACCATCCGGATTGCGATAATTTTTAAGGGCGGATAGATCAACCTGACGACCAAACCATTTGAATTGCTGCATGATGTTGTCAGGGTCGTAACCATAACCGGGTAAGTTAGGACTGTCAGTACTCACGTATGAGCCAGAAGAAGAAAAATTCAATTTGTCAGTCAACTGCGAGCTACCATTGAAAGTGAAAGTATTCTTTTTCAACTTGGTATTCTCCAACATTCCTGATTGATCAAGATTGGTGAGTGAAACCCTAAAGTTTGTCTTTTCAGTTGATCCTGTAAGTGCAACTGAAGTAGTTGCAGTCACCCCGTTAACAAAGAAATCTTTTACATTGTTTGGATGCGAAATCCAGGGGGTAGCTTCACGGACACCATTGTTTACTGGAGAATTAAACTGAGGCAACATAAGACCAACATCCAGTTTCGGACCCCAACTTTCATCTGTTCCATCATTAACACCGCCACCGGCGCCATCAACATACTCAAATCTGCCGGCTGAACCTTGTCCGTATTGATTTTGATAATCCGGCAGGCGAAGCGGATTCTCGAAAGTGGTGGAATTGCTCAATTCAATTCCAATACCTGTACTTCCTTTACCGGTTTTGGTGGTAATTACTATTACCCCGTTTGAAGCGCGCGACCCGTATAGAGCTGCCGCATTTGGACCTTTCAGTACAGAAATTGATTCAATATTGTCAGGATTAATGTCCTGAACTCCACTACCACGGTTAACTCCTTCTGTTTCGGTATTCCCAAAGTTTGAGTTCGCCATCGGAATCCCATCAACTACGAACAGAGGCTGGTTGTTTCCGTCAAGTGAGTTAACACCACGAAGGATAATACGGGCAGAAGCACCAACTGCTCCCGAACTGTTGGTGATCTGAGCGCCAGAAACACGTCCCTGAAGTGAATTGATTACGTTGGTTTCTTTTGCCTTTGTAATGTCTTCACCTTTAACATCCTGAACCGCATAACCAAGGGCTTTCTTCTCCCTGGATATACCCAGCGCAGTTACAATTACTTCATCAACTGCGATGTTGTCAGGAGCCATGCTGACATTAAAAGTTAATTGATTGCCGATAGCAACTTCCTGCGAAGCCATACCAACAAAAGTGAATACCAAAGTTTTGGCATCCTGCGGAACTTTCAAACGGAACACACCATCCATGTCGGAGATAGTTCCCAATGTTGTTCCTTTTACCGAAACAGAAACCCCAGGAATAGAACCTCCATCATCTGCGGAGGTAATTTTGCCTGAGATCTCCTTGGTTTGGGCCACAAGGACCTGCAAACCAATTGCAAAGAATGCAAGCAATAACGCGATTTTTTTCATGTAAATAAATTTAAATTAAACAGCATTTATTTATAAATAAACTCAGGCAGGTTAAATACAGTTAAAATCGATCCTTTTAAGTTTTTCAACTTGTAAAATGTGATTCCCCCAAATCAAATTTCCCGGTGATTTTAATGTAATTTATCGAGTCCCCTTTATGCACATAGGTATTAATCCAAATATGTATCAATGCCTAATACCATCACAAATTTAGAAAAATGTGAATAGCATGAATAGTCTTAAAGAAAAAAAATATACATATTTTAACACTGTTAACATATCTTAAAAATTCAGCAAGGTCTTACAGATAAGGATATTTCGATATAAACAGTTGGATCATAAACAATTGAAGTGTTGTTTTTCCAGAAATTACAGGTGCTATTTAGAATCATTATAAATTAAAGAATTGTTACCAAATCAGCTATTTCATTGATAAACCATGTTTTTATAGGATGTTTTATCTCCAAATGCGATGTATAAGGCGGAATTTTAATTGAATTCACAGAATCGGGCACCTTATTTTGGCCCCCATTTAAAAACATTATCTGATCCATCCCAAATGCAAGTGCCCCTTCAATATCTGTTTCCCAGGAGTCCCCAATCATTATACTTTTCTTCTTGGGGGCGTTGGTCGATTTTAACGCGTGTTCGAAAATTTCGCGGTGTGGTTTTGTATTCTTTATTTCTTCCGAAATAAAAACTTTGCCGAAGAAGCCGGTCAAACCGCAAGTCCTGAGTTTAGCATTTTGTACCTCCTTGAACCCATTGGTAATGATATGCATCTGATACCCTTTTGCTTTCAGATAGCTCAGGGTTTCAATGGTGCCCGGAAACAAACGGGTTTGTAAAGCCATGTTTTCAAGGTAAAGCCGGTTAATTCCTTCCCAATCCTGATCGGTGACATGAAAAGCTTCGAGCGACCTCGAAAATCGCTCGGCAATTAAAGTATGTTTGGTGATTTTTTTTGCACGGTAGTCACCCCAGAGCGATTCATTGATCTGCTCATATAGTATAAAGTATTCATCGAACGAATCGAGTTGACGAAGAAGATTCAGTTTTTCGAGTGTTTGTTTCAGCGCTTCACGCGAATTGACAGAAAAGTCCCAGAGGGTATTATCCAGATCAAAAAAAAGATGAGTGTAACGGCCTCCCCCAACCCCTCCGAAGGAGGGGAGAAAGATTGCTTTTTGATGCTTTGAGTTATTCATTTCCCGCATCAATAAAAGTTTCACTCTGGTTCCCTCTCCTTTGGAGAGGGTTAGGGAGAGGCTTCCCTTCCAAAACAATTACAATTTCGCCTTTAATTGTTTTTGAACTGAAATGTTCTATTAACTCGGTGAGTGTTCCTCTCCGGTTTTCTTCAAAAAACTTCGACAATTCGCGCGATACTGAAGCACGTCTGTCGGGCCCAAGGAACTCCGCAAGTTGCTCCAGAGTTTTTATTAACCGATAAGGAGATTCATAAAAAATCATCGTCCTTGTTTCGGTAAGCAGTTCCTTGATTTTTTTGTGTCGCCCTTTTTTCTGCGGAAGAAATCCTTCGAAGGTGAAACGGTCGGTTGGAAATCCTGAATTTACCAAGGCCGGAATCAGGGCAGTTGGGCCCGGAAGGCATTCAACTTCAATTTCTTTATCGAGACAGGTTTTAACAAGCAAAAATCCGGGGTCGCTTATTCCCGGTGTTCCGGCATCCGAAATCAAGGCTACATTTTTGCCGTTTTCAATTTGTGCGGCAATCATTTCAACCGTTTTGTGCTCGTTGAATTTATGGTGCGAAACCAATTTGTTCTTTATTTCATAGTGATTCAATAGTTTGGCTGAAGTACGGGTATCTTCAGCCAAAATCAAGTCCACTTCTTTAAGGATACGGATTCCGCGGAAGGTCATGTCTTCCAGATTACCGATTGGTGTAGGCACCAAGAATAATTTGCCCATAAAAATATTTACAATTTTACAATTTGCAATTTACAATTGACTGAATCATAGGTAATGAATTAGGGCAAAATTAATGTCGCATTATTTATTTTGTGATCTGTAGATTAAAAAATAGTAAATGGTACATTATTGAATAGTAAATACTTATCATTTACTAAACCGGCGTTTCAGCAAATCGACAAATTTCATGGTGGTTTCATTCTTTTCCATAGAGAGATTTGCTTTCAGGTATTCAACTGCCTCTTGAATTTGCTCCATTTTATCAAGATGTTCGATTACTGCATTGTATTTTTCTGAATTGTTATTGAAGATCTCGCGGATAAACAGAAAGCGGTCATTTAATCCAATGGCGGCCCGCAAACTTGTGATCGGGCTGTTGCTCAGTTTCGATTCCTGTTTGGTTTCTCCCATTGAATCGTTGAGAGAACGTTCCTTCTGGTAGTTCTGCCCAACAGCACTATTGTCAGGTTTTGGAATTTCGCGCATTGGCGGTTTCACAGATGATGCTTGCGCTGGCTCAAAATGAATGGGTTCAAGATCGTCGTCATCAAATTCGTCGATGTGAATTTCGCGAATCCCCGGTTGCGGGCTGTTACTCAATTCGGTCACCTGAATGTTTTGTTTTTGCAATGGCACTTCTTCTACTTCCTCTTTTTCTTCCTCCTCTTCTTCGAGGAATTCTTCCTCTTCTGTTTCGGTTAAATCTTCTTCTTCCAATTCTTCTTCATGGCTTTCAGGTTCATCTTCATTTTCATCCTCCTCAATTTCCTCTTGCTCTTCATTCAAATCTTCGTCGTCCAAATCTTCCTCAATAAATTCCTCTTCAAGTTCTTCTTCCTCCGTTAATTCTTCGGTTTCCGGAAATTCACCTTCTTCAAAATGCAGGATTTCAAGTTCAGGATCCGGAAAACTTATATCCGAAGCTTCATCTTCTTCGTCCTCAAAACCAATGTCGTCCTCATCTTCATCAGTTTCCTTCTGCAATGGAACCGAATTTACTGCAATTTCGCGCAGCAATTCAATTTCCTGAATCAGCAACCGGGCTTTGTTTACAGCAAGATCGATGATCAGCGATGAATTCACCTGACTGTCTGCAACTTCTTCGGATAAAATTTTTAATTCTTCCAGATCTTTGACGATGATATTTACCAATTTGCGTTTGTCCATTTGTATTTTTGATTTTAATCTGTAATTCAAGTTGAATTTCCCTTCGTAATGATTTAAATTTACCTTTGTTTGCATAACCGGAATGCCATTTTCAGAATTAAAACCTGACTTGGAACTGGTTGTTGAAACGGGGTAAAAGTACAAAAATCTTTAGCACATAACCTACATGTTTATTGAAAGGGGAATCGACAGACAAAAAAAAGCCGGCAGTATTGAAGTTATTGCCGGATCAATGTTTTCAGGAAAAACAGAGGAATTGATACGGCGGCTAAAACGGGCAAAAATTGCCCGGTTAAAGGTCGAAATATTTAAACCGGCCATTGATACCCGATATTCGGCGGCTGAAGTTGTGTCGCACGACGAAAATTCTATCATGAGCACTCCGGTTGAAACTTCAGGAAATATTATGCTTCTGGCCGGTGATGTGGATGTTATCGGGATCGACGAAGCCCAGTTTTTTGACAACGGTTTGCTCGATGTGAGCGTATCACTTGCCAATATGGGAATTCGCGTTATCATTGCCGGGTTGGACATGGATTTCAAAGGGAAACCTTTTGGGCCGATTCCCGGATTGATGGCCGTGGCTGATCATATTACCAAAGTACATGCAATTTGCATGAGGTGCGGCGATGTTGCACAGTTTTCGCACCGTTTTTCGAAAGCCGACAAATTGGTTTTGCTGGGCGAAAAAGATGAATACGAACCTTTGTGCCGTTCTTGTTATACAAAAGCTACCCGATAATGCCCACTCTCTCGGTTCACCAGATTTCTTCAATTGTCGGGGGCGATTATCGTGCTCCTGAATTTAATACTGAAATTTATATCTCTTCAGTGGCGATTGATAGCCGGATGATTTTTGATCCGGAGTCGAGCTTATTTTTTGCACTGAAAACTGATCGAAACGATGGACACCGGTA
>JAUYEQ010000133.1 GCA_030691295.1 Bacteroidota bacterium | reverse complement strand
TGTCACATCTTCAAATTCAAAAAATATGAAAGTATTAATTCTTTGCACAGGCAACAGTTGCCGCAGCCAGATGGCACATGGTTTTTTACAGTCGTTCGATCAGGATTTAACGGTTCGTTCAGCCGGAACGGAAGCATCGGGTAAACTGAACCAGAAAGCAGTTGCCGCCATGAAAGAGATCGGCATTGATATCAGTCACCACACTTCCGACTCGGTTGATTTGTATTTGGATCAGGAATGGGATTACGTGATCACCGTTTGCGGCGGTGCCAACGAAAATTGTCCTGCATTCTTCGGAAAAGTAAAAACCCGTATGCACATCGGCTTCGATGATCCTTCACATGCTGTTGGAACTGATGAATTTATCTGGAGCGAATTTATCCGTGTTCGCGACGAAATTAAAGATGCTTTTTATAAACTCTATGTTGAACAAATAAAACCACAATTATGAATCCCAATGACTTAAAATTAGTAGTAAAAGAAAAATACGGAGCAATTGCCAACCAAAGTTTATTGATGAATCAATCATCGTGTTGCGGAACATCAAGTTGCTGCGGCGAACTGGAATTCAGCATGATCGGCGACGAATATAAAAACATTGAAGGCCACATTGCCGATGCGGATTTAGGTTTGGGCTGTGGAATCCCAACACAATTTGCTGCAATAAAAGCAGGTGACCATGTACTCGATTTGGGAAGCGGTGCCGGAAACGATTGTTTTGTTGCCCGCGCCATCGTAGGCGAAACAGGCAAAGTTACAGGCCTGGATTTTACCGATGCCATGGTTGTTAAAGCAATCGAAAATAATAAAAAGCTTGGGTTCACCAATGTTGAATTTGTGCAGGGCGACATTGAAGAAATGCCATTGCCCGATAACGCGTTTGATGTGATTGTATCGAACTGCGTTTTAAACCTGGTTCCTGATAAGAACAAGGCGTTTGCCCAAATGATGCGCGTATTAAAACCGGGCGGTCATTTTTGTGTTTCCGATGTGGTCATCAAAGGTGAACTGCCGGAAAAACTGCAAAAAGATGCTGAAATGTATGCCGGTTGTGTTTCGGGCGCAATTGGAATGGACGAATATCTGCAGATCATCGAAAAAAAAGGCTTTAAAAACACGACTGTTCACAAGCAGAAAGAGATTTCCATTCCTGCTGCTATTTTGGCCAGTTATCTCACTCCGGAAGAGATTGCAAGTTTTAAAAATGGCGAAACAGGAATATATAGCATTACAGTTTCAGGGTATAAAAATTAAAAAACATGAGCAAAATACAAGGAATGTCCTTTTTCGACCGATACCTCACTTTATGGGTCGCAATTTGTATTGTGGCCGGAATTGCTTTAGGCAAATTACTTCCGATCGTTCCCGAAACATTGGGCAAGTACGAATACGCAAACGTATCTGTCCCAATTGCTATCCTGATTTGGATCATGATTTTCCCGATGATGCTCAAGATTGATTTTGCGAGCATTGTTGACGCGGTAAAAATGCCCAAAGGATTGACAGTTACGCTGGTAGTCAATTGGTTAATCAAGCCATTTACCATGTTTGGTATTGCCTGGTTGTTTTTCTATGTCATTTTCAAGGCTTTTATTCCTGAAGATCTGGCCAAGGAATACCTTGCCGGAGCAGTTCTTTTAGGCGCGGCACCATGCACTGCCATGGTATTTGTATGGAGCCATCTCACCAAGGGAAATCCGGCCTATACACTGGTACAGGTTGCTATCAACGATCTGATTATTCTGGTAGCTTTTATCCCAATCGTAACATTGCTTTTAGGGATCACCGGAATTGCAATACCATGGAACACACTTATTCTTTCGGTTGTTCTTTTTGTTATGATTCCTTTGGTTTTGGCCGTGTTTACCCGCCGAACAATGATCAGGCGAAAAGGACTGGACTATTTTGATAAGGTGTTCCTGAAAAAATTTACTGGCACCACCATTACCGGATTGTTACTGACACTCGTTATCATCTTTTCTTTTCAGGGCGATAAAATCCTGAAGAGTCCGTTTAACATCCTTTTGATTGCTGTTCCGCTTATTATTCAGACATTTTTTATCTTTTTCATTGCATATGGATGGGCGAAAAAATGGAAACTGCCGCACAACATCGCTGCACCTGCAGCCATGATTGGCGCAAGTAACTTTTTTGAACTTTCCGTAGCTGTTGCCATTGTGCTGTTTGGAATGAATTCAGGAGCCACACTAGTAACTGTTGTTGGCGTTTTGGTCGAAGTACCGGTAATGCTTACGCTCGTTAAGATTGCGAATGGGACAAGGGAAAAGTTTGTCCATAATAAGTAATTGAGTAACCATTATTTTGAACAAATATACATCTGCAAACACATCAACTTTTTATACGCTTCTGCTGTTTTATTTATGAAATCGACTTCTAAATCTATTTCCTATGCCGAACAACCAAGAAGTAATCAAATCCCTTCTTTCTGAAGCGCACGTAACATTAAACGGCACTGGTGAGGCTGATATTCAGGTAAATAATCCAGCATTTTATAGTCGTGTACTTCGGGATGGCGTACTCGGGCTTGGAGAATCATACATGGATGGCTGGTGGAAAGTAAAAAATCTGGATGAATTAATTTTCCGCCTTATTACTGCCTCTCTTCATGAGAAAATTAAGTCATGGAAAATTGTTTCTCAAATTATTAAAGCAAAAGTCTTTAATGCCGGAAAACAATCAAAAGCTTTCGAGGTTGGAGAAAAGCACTATAACATTGGGAATTTACTGTTTCAAAAAATGCTTGATAAAAGGATGGCCTATTCTTGTGGCTATTGGAAAGATGCCCGAAATCTTGATGAAGCACAAGAGTCCAAACTTGATTTAATATGCAGAAAGCTCTATTTGCAGCCTGGAATGAAAGTTTTGGATGTTGGCTCTGGCTGGGGAAGTTTTTGCAAATATGCAGCTGAAAAATATGGAGTGGAGGTGACAGGAATTACAATTTCGAAGGAACAGGCTGAATTGTCCAGCCAGATTTGTAAAGGATTGAAAGTGAAAATCAAGCTTCAGGATTACAGAAAGTTAAATGCAGAATCTTTGCCCGGTAAGGGAAATTTTTTCGATCGGGTCGTTTCAATCGGCATGTTTGAGCATGTGGGATACAAGAATTACCGAATCTATATGCAGACAATTCATCGGTTATTGAATGAGGACGGGCTATTTCTGCTCCATACGATAGGCTCAAATAAATCGATGATTACAACCGATCCGTGGACGAACAAATACATTTTCCCAAATTCGATGCTTCCTTCAATTACACAGATTGGCGCTTCCGTCGAACAATTATTTGTGATGGAAGACTTGCATAACTTCGGCCAGGATTATGACAAGACACTAATGGCATGGTTTGAGAATTTCGACCGCTCATGGGATGAATTAAAACCTGATTACGACGAAAGATTCTATCGGATGTGGAAGTACTATTTGCTTTCCTGCGCCGGTTCATTCCGTGCCCGAAAGAACCAGCTTTGGCAAATTGTGCTTTCAAAAAAAGGTGTTCCAAATGGTTATCAAGTGATCAGATAAAAGCGAAACAAATCAAAACATTAAATTCGACCAATCCTCAACCGATTATAGTAACTACCAAACGGCGATTTCCTCCTGAATTGCGGAATTCACACAAATAAATACCTTGCCAGGTGCCCAGGTTTAAACGATGATTGGTAACCGGAATCGTCAGGCTGGCGCCAATAAGTGACGATTTAAGATGTGCAGGCATATCGTCACTGCCTTCCAGAACATGAATAAATGATGGATTGTTTTCAGGCACAAGTCTATTCATAAACGATTCAAAATCAATCCTAACAGATGGATCGGCATTTTCATTCAAACTAATTCCTGCAGAAGTGTGTTGGAGCAATATATTCACCAGCCCTTTCTCCGGAAGTGGCGGCAGCTTTCGTTCAATCAAATCGGTAATCAGGTGGTAACCACGTTTAAACCTAAATTGAGCGATTACCAAATTCAGTTTCCCTTCTGGGTTCACTTGATGTAGTCGATGTAGTGTTTTTAATTGAATTTTTGTGGTTTGCTTCAGGATAGGACTATTTTCGGGTACTTATC
>JAUYEQ010000131.1 GCA_030691295.1 Bacteroidota bacterium | reverse complement strand
TTCGGGTGGTACTGAACCATCCATCGGAGCGGGAGCGTACACAGCAGCAGATTGCCAGTGCCTTATCGTCCGAACTTCAGAAAAAGACCAAAGCGCGCGCCAATGTGATTCAGCAATCCACTTTTGGAGGACGGCGTGCCGGTCAGCCTATTCAGTATGTGCTTCAGGCACCAACCATTGACAAGCTCAGGGAGGTTCTTCCTGCGTTTATGGCCGAAGTTCAGGATAACCAGACCTTCGTGATGGCCGATGTGAACATGAAATTCACCAAGCCCGAACTTCAGATTCATATTAACCGCGACAAGGCGAATCTACTGGGAGTTTCAACCCAAAACATTGGGCAAACGCTGCAGCTTGCTCTTAGTGGTCAGCGATTTGGCTATTTTATCATGAATGGAAAACAATACCAGATCCTGGGGGAATTAGACCGGCAGGACCGGAATCAACCACTTGACCTGAAATCGCTTTATGTGAGGAACGAACGGGGAGATATGCTGCAACTTGATAATTTTGTCACACTGAAAGAAACTACGGCTCCACCCGAGCTTTACCGCTACAATCGTTTTGTTTCTGCAACCATTTCATCGAGTCTGGCCGATGGAAAAACCATTAGCCAGGGAATAGAAGAAATGGATCTGATTGCAGACAAAGTGCTCGATGATTCATTTCGAACGGCTCTTGCTGGCGATTCCAAGGACTTTATGGAAAGTTCGTCCAGTCTGATGTTCGCTTTTTTACTGGCCATCCTCTTGATTTTTCTAGTGCTTTCGGCTCAGTTTGAAAGCTTCAAAGATCCTTTTATTGTGATGATGACGGTTCCTTTGGCATTAACCGGCGCCTTGCTTTTTATGTGGTACTACGATGTCACCATGAACATCTTCAGTCAGATAGGTATCATCATGCTCATTGGGCTGGTTTCGAAAAACGGCATTCTGATTGTTGAGTTTGCCAACCAGCGCAAAGAAGCCGGAATGAATAAGCTGGATGCGATCAAATATGCATCGGCAGCACGATTCCGCCCAATTCTTATGACCAGCTTGTCAACCATTCTAGGTATTTTGCCTTTGGCCCTGGGCTTCGGCGAAGGCGCTCAAAGTCGCGTATCGATGGGTATTTCAGTAGTTGGCGGACTTACAATTGCCACCATTCTTACCTTGTATGTGGTGCCAGGTATTTACCTGTTAATTTCAAGTGAATCAAAAAATTTAAATAATGATACGATTACTTCCGAAAAGATTGATATTCAGGCATAAGTATAAAAGTTTATTGGTTGTTTTTATGTTTTTTCTACTGTCTGGAAATACAGAAGCACAAAACATATACGACCTGAGCCGTTGTGTGCAAACAAGTCTTGAGCAGAATTTTTCAGTCAAAGTAGCCCGCAATCAGGAAGAAATTGCAGGCAATAATTATACGCGCGGAAATGCCGGGTTTTTACCCTTGGTTACCACTACCAACAGGTTTGGCGGGAATGTCACTTCCACCACGCAAAATATGAACAACGACACCAAAAATACCTCCAAAGGGATTCAAAATACAACGGGATCGGCTGGGGTAAATCTGGACATGACTCTGTTTCGTGGTTTCAATGTACAAACCACCTGGCAAAAACTAAATGAGCTGAAGCAGGTCGGGGAGCTCAACACTCAAATGTCCATGGAAAATCTGGTTGGGCAGATAGTCGCAGAGTACTATTATCAAATTCAACAGTTGAATTATTTCAACAACATGAAGTATGCGGTTTCGCTTTCGAAAGAGCGGGTTCGGATTGATGAAGAGCGTTATCTGTTGGGGGCATCATCGAAACTGGAACTGCTTCAATCCAAAGTTTATTTGAACGAAGACAGTTCGCGGCTTGCCCGGCAGAATGAACAAATTTTGGAATCGGAAGTTCGGCTGAAAAAATTAATGGCACTCGAAAATCTGGAAGAGGATATTGAATTGAAGGACACATCCATTATTTTCAATCCGGATTTAAACTATAAAGAGTTGCTTGAATTGACACTGGATTTGAACACCAGTTTGCAGATTGCAAAAAAAAATCACCTTATCTCTGAACTTGATTATAAAATAATTGCATCAAGATCATACCCCTACCTAAGCCTTTCGTCGGGTTACAATTACGCCTACCGCGGTTATGGAAGTGGAACAATAAGTGACTATGGTACTTTGACGATCAAAAATCAGCAAAGTCAGACCTTGAATTACGGCCTTGTTTTGGGGATGGACATTTATAACGGAAACAACCGTCGCCGGGAAAAATCAAACGCCTTGATTGAAGTGGAAACGCGGGTTTACCGGTTTCAGGAAGTCGAACAAGATGTAAAAGCCGAGCTGCTCACAGTTTATTATGCCTACCAAAACAATCTGCGCCTGGCAAAAATGGAAGGACAAAACCTCGACGTGGCCCGCGAAAACCTTGAAATCGCCTTGGAACGATACCGTCTGGGTGCTTTGTCGGGACTGGAATTACGCGAGGTGCAAAAAAGTTTGCTGGATGCCGAAGAAAGACTTATTTCCGTTAAGTTTCAAACCAAACTGGCCGAAATTTCCTTGCTTCAGATTTCAGGAAAAATTATGAATTACATTGCTCTTGAGTAAGAGACTTAATTCATCCCCAAGTCAATTGCAGTCCGGATAAACACTGGATTCGATTAAATCACTCAGTTTATATTTGATGAACTGGGTTCCAAAAAAGACAAACATTAAAAAGAAAGCAATTCCAAAGCCAATTGAGAAAACGAGTTCAATACTCAGGTATAAACTTGCTGCTAATCCTGCGACACCAGAGGAGCATAAAGCTAGGAAATACAAA
>JAUYEQ010000130.1 GCA_030691295.1 Bacteroidota bacterium | reverse complement strand
CCTGAGCTTCATGATTTTCAGTTACAACCTGTCCAGTCAGATTAAACAACCGATAACCATTAATTTCATCAACCGATTCGATACTGAGTATTCCTGAACCGGAAGGATTTGGGTAAACAGAAATCCGATTGGGCGAGATTGTTTTTTCCATGCTGGATTGCACCGAATTCCGTGCAATTCGCCATCTGAGCTGATCTTCGTAAAGCGACTGCGGCTCCAATTGATCACCATTCCCGATTCCCTCTTTAATCAGTGGTAATATTTACAGTATTGGTTCCCGAATAAACCCAATCGCCTCCGGTAACGGGTCTGACCGTAATAACAGAAAGGCCCCGAACATTCGGATTTTCATTGAATATGAATGTTTTGCCAGTACCAGCGCCCCGCAAAACAACATTGCTGTAATTTATTTTTATAGGGTTGTTAGCCGCAACCGATACATCTATTTTGAAAGTTCCTTCAGGTAAATAAACCACTCCACCACCAGCTTTTCCGGCATCGTCGAGCGCCAGCTGAATAGCCGCACGTGCATCAATTCCACCGGTTTTATCGGCAAAATAAGGAGATTTGGTCACATCCAAAATGTTGGCAGTGATTTCAGGAAGTGGAACATCTCCGCTGCGATAACCGGCATACGAAAAATCGTGCAGAAATCTGCCTTGTGAATCTTTCATTCCCGGCATCCAGTTTTCAGGATATAAACTACTTCGCCATGTTTGCGCAAAAACGGGAGAAAAAATCATTGTACTGAAACAAAACAGAAGTACTTTTTTCATCATGATGCAATCGATTGTAATTGTTAAGAGGTTAAAAATAGAAATTATTAATGCCGAAAATGAAATGCGAAGCCATATTTATTAAATAATCATTAATAATAAAACACGCAACACTCATTATCAGCAATTTAACAAACAATAGCGGGTTGAAATATACAGCGGCTAAAAATTAAAATATACATTTACGGCCAAACCGTGTACGAACACGTAGAAACATAAAAAACAAAATAAAATGGAACTTAATCGCAAAACAGCCACCCAAACAAAAGTTTATCCAACCAGAATCCTTCAATTTGGTGAAGGAAATTTTTTACGTGCTTTTACCGATTGGATTGTGGATAAAATGAACAAGGAAATCGGGTTTAATACCGGAGTTGATGTGGTTCAGCCACTACCTGGCGGAATGGCCGGTATGTTGAACGATCAGGACGGATTGTATCATGTTTACCTGAAAGGAATCAAAAACGGTCAGCCGGTAAAAGAATATTCGCTGATTGACTGCATAAACGTGGGCATCAACCCCTATTCTGAATTTGAAAAATACGAACAATCATACCTGAACCCTGACCTTCGCTTTGTATTTTCGAATACCACAGAGGCCGGAATCGCGATGGATGAAACAGATACGCTGGAAATGCAGCCTCAAAAATCGTTTCCGGGGAAAGTCGCGTCATTGCTTTATAACCGTTTCAGAAAATTTGAAGGCGCAACTGATAAAGGATTAATCTTTTTCGCATGTGAGTTAATTGACAAAAATGGCGACACGTTGAAAAAATACGTTTTGCAACACGCTGATAACTGGAAATTAGGCGACGAATTTATCAACTGGGTAAATCAGTCGTGTGCTTTCTGCAACACACTTGTTGACCGCATTGTACCTGGTTTTCCGAAAGACGAAATCATACAGATTCAGAAAGAAATAGGATTTGAAGACAAACTGGTGGTTGTTGGCGAATATTTCCATTTCTGGGTAATTGAAGCTCCTGAATGGGTAAAGAAAGAATTCCCTGCTGAAAAAGCCGGACTGGATGTGAAATTCGTAAAAGATATGACCCGATACCGCGAACAAAAGGTTGCAGTTTTGAATGGCTGTCATACCGGAAGTTATGCAGTTTCGTACCTCAGCGGACTGGAAACTGTACGCGAAGGATTTGAGAACCTCGAAGTGGGAAATTTCATGAAAGAACTGGTTTACGACGAAGTTCTGCCTGCACTGGAAGGAACTGAAAAAGAACTTACTTCGTTTGCCAACAAAATTCTGGAACGTTTTCGCAATCCGTATATTCGTCACCTGTGGCAAAGTATTGCACTGAATGCCATGTCGAAATGGGAAACCCGTAACCTACCGACACTGCTGAATTATTACGAAGCAAATCAGATGCTTCCGCAAAAACTTGTATTTTCACTGGCCGCCATGATTGCTTATTTCAAAGGCGAAGCCAACGGTCAAACCTACAAAGTGCAGGACGATCAATGGATTCTGGATTTTTACAAAGAAGCATGGGCTGAATGTGACGGACGCCCTGTTTCTGTCCAGAAACTTGTTGAAAAGGTGCTGAAACTTGAAAAAGTGTGGAAACGCGATTTGAATGAAGTTCCCAACCTCACCATCTCAGTAACCTGTTATTTATTTCTGATTGAACAAGTTGGCATGAAAAAAGCGGTAAAAGCCGTGTTGAGCGAAAATAACCCGCTGATGAAGATTGGGTAAAGAAAGCCCCCTCCAACTCCCCCACAAGGGGAGAGAAAGAAAGAAGAAACAAGTCATATCCCAAAACACTGAAAGTGTTGAATTTGAATAACCACGGGTAAAGCGAAGCGGAACCCGTGGAAGAATGAACCCGGGAGAACAAGGCGCATCCAGAAATGTTAATTGAAAAGATGCATTACATGCGCCGCAAAGAGAACTTTGAGAAAAGCGAAGACTTTAAATAAAAAAGATGTCAAAATTCATAACGATCAATCCGACCGACAACGTGGCGGTGTGCCTGGAAACAGGCTCAAAAGGCGAAACTGTAACAATTGAAGGACGCGAAATTATTCTTCCGGAAGAAATTCCGGTTGGACACAAAGTCGCGCTCGAAACCATTGAAAACGGGAAAGATATCATTAAATATGGTGCTCCCATTGGTCATGCCACCGAAGAAATTAAAATCGGGGCACACGTCCATGCGCACAACCTGAAAACCAATCTTTCCGGAACAATTACCTATTCGTTTAACCAGAAACTGAATGAAATCAGGTATTCAAAACGCACTTTAACTTTCGACGGATACCGCCGCAGCAACGGAAATTCAGGAATACGGAACGAAATATGGGTGGTTCCAACGGTGGGTTGTGTAAATGGTCAGGCCCAGCAAATCATTAATCTTTTTCAGAAAGAAATAAATCCTGAAAACATTGATGCCATTGAGGTTTTCAAGCACAATTACGGTTGTTCGCAATTGGGCGACGACCATTTGAATACGCAAAAAGCGTTGGCCGACATCATCAATCACCCGAATGCCGGTGGCGTTTTGGTGCTGGGATTGGGCTGCGAGAATAATCAGATTTCGCAACTTAAAAAGGTAATCGGCAATTACGATCCTGAACGGATTAAATTCCTAGTGGCTCAGGAAGTGGATGATGAAGTTGAAGCCGGAGCTGAAATTCTGAAAGAAATTTACGAACAGATGAAAAACGATCGACGTGAACCGATTCCTCTTTCCGAACTGAAAGTTGGGTTGAAATGTGGCGGATCGGATGGCTTTTCAGGAATTACAGCCAATCCGCTGGTGGGTGCCTTCTCCGATTTTCTGATCGCACAGGGCGGAACCACCGTTCTGACCGAAGTTCCGGAGATGTTTGGCGCCGAAACTTTGCTGATGGCAAGGGCAAAAGACCGCGCAACATTCGATAAGACGGTTAGCCTGATCAACGATTTCAAGGAATATTACATGCAGCACGATTTGCCGGTGTACGAAAATCCATCGCCGGGTAATAAACAGGGCGGCATTTCAACATTGGAAGACAAGTCGCTGGGCTGCACCCAAAAAGGCGGAACTGCTACCGTGATGGATGTTTTGAAATACGCCGAACCAATCAAAGTGAAAGGGCTGAATTTATTGTCGGCTCCCGGCAACGATCTGGTTGCCTCATCAGCATTGGGTTTCAGCGGATGCCAACTGGTACTTTTCACCACCGGAAGAGGCACTCCGTTTGGCAGTTTTGTACCGACCATGAAAATTTCGACTAACTCGGCGCTGTTCAATAAAAAGAAAAACTGGATCGACTTCAATGCCGGGCAGTTGCTCGAAGACAAAACGATGGATCAGTTGCTCGAAGAATTTATACAGTTCATCATCGAAGTTTCTTCTGGAAAGAAGTTAAGACACGAAGAAAGCGGGTTCAAGGAAATTTCGATTTTCAAAACCGGCGTGACGCTTTAAAAAGTTTCAAGTTTCAAGTTCCAGGTTTCAAGTGGATCTGCTGTAGTTAATGGTTGCTAGGTCATTGATGGTCATTTGTAGTCATTTAGTTGGCGCGATGCAAATGACTGTCAATGGTCAACCAATCGTCCTTTCATTTCCAGATAAGCCCAGATATGATTGGTAATTTTCAATATTCTTTCCCACGAAATCAGCATCTTTTCCTGTTCTCAGTGCCTGAAAAAGAAGCCAGCCACATCTACATTACCAATCCACGAGCCTTTTTTCCGGTGGTT
>JAUYEQ010000118.1 GCA_030691295.1 Bacteroidota bacterium | reverse complement strand
TGTTTTGAATAACTTTTCGCCATTGATACAAAATCGTCCGATTCATTAAGTACAAAAACCAGTGAAACTTCTTTTGCCATAGGAACAGGCTCACTGTTGACCAACGCCGGCTTCCAACTTCCATTGGTAGTTTTCAAAACTCGGACTACTTCTTCGTCAATATCGCGACAAACGCTGTTGATTACCTTAAATTCAGCAAGTTCGCCTGTGGGTGTTACAACAAATTGAATGACCTCTGTTCCATAGTACCCATCATTTAATGCCTTTTCAGGGTATTCAACATTTGCTTTCAGATAATCATCAATTGATTCGATTTTCTTTCCATTCCAGAATGTTTCTGCGGCAGAAAATTTTGGAGGAATTACTTCTATTTCCGGCAAAGGTTTTTGCATTTCATTTTGTCCGAATACCACAGCGGATAAAATCATGCACTGAAGGAAAACTACTTTTGTTTTCATGATGCTAAATTTTAAATGTTTATACTAAAAAAATGAGATCAACGTAACTTGCTTGCAACTGCTATTTTGACAATAGAAAACCTTTCGTGTTACAGATATAAGTATCTTTTTATGCAAAAAATATTTTCGATGAAAGTCAGAGATCCTTAGACAGAAATTATTCAAGAGAATTTGTATATGATTTTTTTATTGGGAGATTGTATTGTTACGACTTTTCAGCAATAAAGCGAAGGACAAAGGGCTACCATCACAAAATACTGATGTGACAAGGCTTGAAGCGTTCATCTGCTGTTAGATAACTTTTTGTGTATCCCAATTTTCTAAAAGGCAGGAATTATTGTATTAAGCGAAACAATGATGAATAAATTTTTTGAGCAATACGCATTTATGAATATGATTTAAGATAGTTAATAGTTGAGAATCATTTTTATCACGTCATTATTCAATACTTCATTGACAATTCTGGATGGAGTTGGCAGTTCTTGCAAAGGATCCTGTTTAAATATATTCCGGTGTAAATCCTCCATGGTATGAACGATCGGATTGGCTTGCTTTTGAGCCAGTTCGTAAATTTTTTGCTTATAATTGGTGTTAAACTTTAAATTCTTGGGGTCAACAAAACCTGCGTCGATGAAGGCTTTTGTTTTTTTAGCACACCTGCAGGGATTTGCCAGATTAATCAATCCGCATCTGTTATTCATCCAGTTGTAAAAATCTTTTCTGACACGCATCACTTTGATCCGAAAATTCCCGGGAGTAATTCCCATAATTTCTGAACCCAGTTTGTGGTCAATATCAAACATCTCGCTAAGAATGAAGATAATTCTTTGTTCCCTGTCAAGGCACATGAGCATTGCTGTGGTACAACCTATTCTTAAATCTTCAATTGTTTCTGATATTTCCCTTTGCTCCTCCAAACTAAAATCATAATCAGGAATTGTATCAACATAATTGAAAAAAGACTCAAAGCTCTGGCTGTGTATTTCAGATTTTCCTTTTTTTGCATTCAGGAAATGATTTACCGCGATCCGGTAAAGCCATGTCCTGAATTTGCTTTTACCTTTGAATTTGCTTAAGGCCGACAGTGCTTTCAAAAATACTTCCTGCGTTAAATCCTGGGCATCTTCAACATTCCTGGTCATTTTTAGCGCCAAGTTGTAAATAAAAACCTGATGGTTCAGAATGAGTTTCTCGGCGGCATTCTTATCTCCATCAATTGCATGTTTTACTAAATTTGCTTCTTCCTCATCAGGATAAGCAATTTGAAACGGATTGTTCATAATTGTATGATTTAATGAGTTTATAATGAATGGTTTGCTGTAAGTAAAGTTATGAATTAAATTTGTCGTAGTCCACCGTCAACGCAAATTTCATGTCCAACAATATAGGATGAATCATCGGAAGCAAGGAACATTACTGTTTTTGCGATTTCTTCGGCTTGCCCGAAACGTTTTAGCGGAATTTGGTTTGTAATGGCTTCTGCTGCAGATTTCAGAACATCAGCCGGTAACCCTATTTTGCCCCAAACCGGCGTTACAATTGCCCCCGGACTTACCGCATTCACCCGGATTCCCCGACTGAGTAATTCGGCCGAAGCAACTCTGGCCAATGAGCGCAAAGCAGCCTTACTTGCACTCAATAAACTGCTTCCGCCAAAGCCAATTCCGTTGAAATAGGATGTAGTAATTATTACCGAAGCATTGTCATTCAAATAAGGAATTGCTTTTTGCAAAGTGAAATAAGCTCCCTTGAAGTTTACGTTAATCAGTTCATCAAAAATGGCTTCAGTGGTGTCGGCCAAAGGAGCTAATTTTACAAGCGCTGCATTTACGTGTAATATGTCGATCCCGCCAAATCTTGATTTTGTTGCGGCGAACAGTGTGTCGAGATCGGCTAATTTGCTGACGTCTCCTTGCACAGCATAGCTGTTTGGCCCAAGTTCATTCACAGCTTCGTCGAGCGCTTGTTTGCCTCTTGCAAAGATTACCACTTTTGCACCGTTGGCAATCATTTCTTTGGCTGTAGCTAAGCCAATGCCGCTGCTACCGCCTGTAATAACAGCAACTTTGTTTGTTAATTTGTCCATTTTTTAGTTTGTTAATGATAACTTCTTTGTTACCATTGTTTGGACAATAAAAACCCGGTCGTGTTACGGACTAACTAATCTTTTTATTCGAGATGATTTTCGGTAAAATAAATTTCCCTTAAGCGAACAGTACAAAGACAAATTTCAGGAATAACTGGACAAGAATTTTTTGTTGGAGATTATTGTTTAAAATGCCGGCTTGCAAAATCAATCATTCGGCTTTGGAATTACTTTGTCAAACACTTTTTGCAAATATGTAGCTCAGTTGCGATCTAATTTATTGAATATCCAACTATCAACAGATATTTTTCCTGAACCGGTAACGACAAGTGCAATATAAACGACCGCATAAAGCAGCGGAAGTTCCTGCTTCCCAAAACCATCGCCCGAATGAACAATAAATGCGGCTACCAACATGGTTATAATCAATGGAATTGCAAAAAGGCGTGTGGCTATTCCAAAAATCAGAAAAAAGGAACACAACACCTCTGAAAAAACAGCAAGTGCCAACGACGCAGCAGCGCCAACTCCGATAGGGTCAGGAAACTGAATTGCTTCGTTACCGAAAAGCGCTGAAAACTTACCAATACCATGCGTAAGCATAAAAGCTCCTGCGGTAACACGAAGGAGCAGTATGGCCATATTGACACTGTTGGAATAGTTTCCCGGATGTAAAATATTTTTAATCATGATGGATAAGTATTACTGATTGATTATTGTTTGCTTTTAAAATTGATAAAACAACGGCAGGGACATTTATGTTCAAAAAAAAGAGCGACCCGGTATGGATCGCTCTTTTCAAATATTATTGGTATTCTGTTATTTTACAATTTCTTTGAAGCGGGCTTCTTCGAAATATTTTGCAAACTCCATGTCGGTTGCAATGGTCTTTTTCAATTCAGGTTTCATCTTAACAGCGGTTTCAAGGCTTTCGTACATCAGGTTTTCTTTTGCTGTACGGGCGCCAACAACTGCTTTAAAGTATTCTTTCATGAAACAGCCTTCCCAGGTGCAGTTTTCAAGTGATTTTAACGCGCCGTTGTTATCGCCGGCAAGAATCTTGGCCAGACCGGTGTTTGGTGAATCAGAATCGTTGAAATATTTAACCGCTTTTGCATATTCGCCTTTGATGATGCTTAAAATTCCAAGGTTGTTGTTAACAGCATCACCTGCTCCTGAAGCAGCTCCGAAATAAGTTTCAGCCTTTACCAAATCGCCATCTTTCAAAGCAATTACACCTAAATTGTTTTTAATGATTGGTTCATTGTTTTTCAGTTTTTCAGCTTGTTCGAACAAACCTTTTGCATCGGCATATTTTTGTTGTTTAACCAATACCATTCCGGCGTTGTTGAAACCTCTCCAATCTTGTGGATAAACTTTCGTGAACGAGTTGTAGATGGCCAGTTTTTTATTGTTGTCTTTGGTTAAAGTAGCAGCATAAAGCAATTCAGCAGGGTTCAGTTTCGAAGGATTAGAATCGGCCAAAGCAGCAATTTCTTCATCAGATTTTCCAATCAGGTCGATGGCGGTGGTGAATTTTGAACGACGTAATTGTGGTAAAATTTCATCGGCAACTCCGGTGAAAGCTGCTGATAGGTTTTTGATTTCGCGTTCGCGAACTTCAGGATCGGTGTACATCGAAAGTACGCGAAGAATTAATTCTTTGTCCTGAATGTTTGATTTAGCCATCAGTTCCTGAAATCCTTCCCAATCTTCAGGAGTGAATTTGGTTTTAAATTCAGCTTCCACTTCAGATTTTTTCAATTCTGCGGTTAAGAATTTTGAAGAAGCTGCCTGGCGGCTTTGTGCTAATTTTGTATTCAAATCCAAAGCGCCATCAGGTGAGGCATAAGAAGAAACTTCCATGCTTCTCAATTTTTTATTCGGATCAAGCGCAATTGCTTTGTTGTATTCGTTCAGTTTTGCAATCTCGTCTTTTGTCAATTCTTCTTTGCGAATATCTGCTTTGTTAATCAGGTATTTAATGTCGGCAGTATATTCATCAGGAACAACACGTTGGAATTCGTCGATGTTTGGATCGTATTTTCCGGTGGTGTTTTTTTCACGAACAACTCCAAGAATAGGTGTCGGGAAATTTACAACCAGCGTTGGAGTAGCAATTACGCCTTTAGCCAGTTGGATAGGAACAAAATCAAGGCTTTTTTTACCCTGTGAAGCGGTAATTCTCAGCTCCAGATTTGACACGCGCATTGCTTCTTCGTAAGGGACTGCATCTTTGTACGCAAAGCTTCCGCCATTTTTCAAAGAAATCACTTTGTTGTTGGCATTTACTTTTTCACCCTGAAGGGTAACCGATTCAAATACTTGTTCGCCGCCCTGGTATTTCAATACCGGTGTTGCAACCAATGTTGCTTTCTTGGCAAAATACTTTGCAGGGAATTTTCCGTCGATAGCAATATCAACGTTTCCAGCATGTGTTTCAAGAATTTCAGGAGTGGTTTTGAAATCAATCAGGTTTGCATTCTTTTTCATCTTCTGCAAACTTGCACAACTGCTCAGCAAAACAGCCGCTAAAGCAAAAAGAGCCAGTGGTTTTAGATTAATACTTCTCATAGTGTGTAATTATTAAATTTGTAATTTCAGTAATTTCGGTTAATGTTCACAAAACTAGCATAAATTTTCCTTCTCTCATAATAAAAACGGCCATTTAGGAACCGATTTTTCACAATATAATCCTGTTTATTCCTCTTTTGTATTCCTTTTCAAATATTGCATGGTCGATTTTTTCATAATCTTCGGGCTTATTTACAAAATCTATACCATTTGTATCAATAACCAGTATTGGGATGTCATTCTGTTGCCTGAAATAACTAAAATACCCCTGTGCAATTTTTTCAAGATATTCTTTGGAGATGTTCGCTTCGTAGCCACGGCCTCGCAAAGCTATATTTTTCAGCAACAATCCGGCATCCTTGTGCAGGTAAACATACAAATCGGGTTTGGGCATTTTATCGTAGATGATAGTGAAAAATTGCCGGTAAAGATTGTATTCGTCAGGTTGCAAAGTGTTCTGCGCAAAGATCAAGGACTTCATGAAATAATAATCAGAAATGGTAAAATTGCTGAACAGGTCAAAATGGCTCAACTCGCGATTCAGTTGGTTGTACCGCTCGGCCAGGAATGCCATTTCAAGCGGAAAAGAATATTGCTCCTGATTTTCGTAGAATTTAGGCAGGAACGGATTGTCAGCAAATTGCTCCAAAACGAGTTTCGCCCGGTATTTTTTACTGATCATCTGCGCCAAAGTTGTCTTTCCGGCGCCAATATTCCCTTCAATCACCAAATAGTTTATACTCATAATCAAGGCATAAAAAAATCCCGGAGCTTATTTCCCGGG
>JAUYEQ010000106.1 GCA_030691295.1 Bacteroidota bacterium | reverse complement strand
TACAAAAATAGTGGAATATATTGCCTTTTAACTTCATTTTGTATAGATTAGGCAGTCCAAATAAAATAAAAATGATCAAATCGTCTGAACTAATCATAAACGCTGATGGAAGTATATTTCATCTTCACCTCAAACCCGAGCAAATTGCGGATAATATCATTCTTGTCGGCGATCCGGGAAGGGTTGAACTAATCGGAAAGCTATTGACTGACATTGAATTTCAGGCACATAACCGGGAATTTGTCTCCACCACCGGGAAATTCAACAACCAGCGCGTAACAATCGTTTCAACCGGAATAGGAACCGACAACATTGATATTGTGGTGAACGAACTGGATGCTTTGGCCAATATCGATCTGGAAACCCGCGAAATTAAACCGGTCTTCCGCAAATTAAATTTCATAAGGATTGGCACTTCAGGCGGACTTCAGGATTATTTACCTGTAAATTCGTTTGTTGTTTCGCAAAAAGCCATCGGATTCGATGGGTTGCTGAATTTTTATGCCAACCGCGATTCAGTTTCAGACCTGCCTTTTGAAGAAGCTTTCAAGCAACATACCAGTTGGGGAAAACAACTGACTTCGCCTTATGTGGTAAACTGCTCGGAAACGCTTTTCTCAAAAGTGCACCAGGCTGATACCATTTCAGGAGTAACCATTTCGGCCCCGGGATTTTACGGCCCACAGGGAAGGGTACTGCGATTGCCGCTTGCCGATTCGCTTCTGAACGAAAAAATCGTGTCATTCGAGTTCGAAAAGCAAAAAATTACCAACTTTGAAATGGAATGTTCTGCCATTTATGGATTATCGAAATTACTCGGGCACGAAGCCCTGACCATTTGCCTGATCATTGCCAATCGTGTAAAAAAGGATGCAAACGCTGATTACCATGAATCGATGGAAACATTGATCCAACTTGTTCTGGAAAGGTTAACCATTTAAATCGACTGTAAAAAATGATTGAAAAAAAGCTGGATTCGCTGATTATGCTCTTGGATGACCCTGATGATTCGGTCTTTCACATTGTTCAGGAAGAGCTCTTGAAAGAAGATATCGCTGTGGTTGACCAGCTGGAGCAAATCTGGGAAACGAGCCTTGATGAATTGGTTCAGAAACGCATCGAAACCATCATTCAGAAAATTCAGCTGAGCGATACAAAAGAGAAAATCAAACAATGGTCGGATCAAAAATCAATCGACCTTTTTGAAGGATGTTTTTTGATCTCGCGCCATCAGTACCCGGAACTAAAACTGAAATTTATTCAGTTGCAACTCGAAAAAATAAGGCAGGAAATTTGGCTCAAATTCAGGAGCTCGTTTACTTCTCTTGAAAAAATTACCATTTTGAACCACGTTTTTTATGACAGACATAAATTTAAAGTGGACTATTTTAATCCCGAATCACCTCACAACTCATACATCAACCGGATTTTGGACACAAAAAAAGGCAATCAGGTTTCGATCGCCATTTTATATATGCTGATTGCCCGGTCATTAAACCTTCCAGTTCATTACATCGACTTTCAGAAAAACCCGCTGGTTGGATATTTCGACAAAGATTTGGCCAGGCTGGTTCACGGCGAAGAAACAGAACACTCGATACTGTTTTATATTAATCCTTCGAACAGCGGAGCCATAATTGGCCCCAAAGAAGTTGACTATATTCAGCATACAAGCGATGAAACGGAACGCCAAAAACTGACAGAAGCCTGTCCCGACCGCACAATTATTAAACGGCTGATTGAAAAACTGGTTATTGGATACAGGGAACTTGGGCAAGCCGATAAAGTAAATTACCTGAACGAAATAGCAGCAATACTTTGAAATAAAAGGCTGTCCATCAATTGACGAACAGCCTTTCCCTAATACTCAACTCAACAACCAGTTACAACTTCTTTTCAGCATCCAGCTGATTGTATTTTCGTCTTCCAGTCCTGCGCTAGAAGTAGTAAACATCTCTCGCTCCACGTTTTACTTTGCGGATATCTTTGTTCAGGATTTCAATAACAGTACGCCTGTTGGCCTGATGTTCCTCTTCAGGGCAATCAATTCCATCGGCACAATGGTTTATCAGCATTGATTCTCCAAAACCTTTGGCCACCAATCGGTCTTTTGAAACCCCTTTGCCAATCAAATACGCAACAACCGATTCAGAACGGCGCTGCGACAAATTCAAATTGTATTCGGCAGTAGCGCGACTATCAGT
>JAUYEQ010000104.1 GCA_030691295.1 Bacteroidota bacterium | reverse complement strand
GTCAGCTTCAGCTGACGGATAGATTGGTGAACGCAGCAAATGGCTTTAGCCACAACTGATAGGGCTAAAGCCCAAAACTCTCATATTCATTCTACCCGTTGACTAAAGTCAACGGCAAAGGATATCGCCGCGATAATCAATTGTTTCGCTAAATAAATAGATACTCATAAATAAAATCAACAATGAAGACAACTAATATATTTTCAAACAAATACCTGAGAGGTGGTTTACTGATTGCTTCCGGCCTGCTTCTGGGATGGATTTTTTTCCACAATTCTGCTCCTGAAAAGACTGAAACAGCGGCTGAAATTCACGATCATAAAGCTGAAGGACACGATGTTTGGACTTGTTCCATGCACCCGCAAATCAGGAAGGACGAGGCAGGTGACTGTCCGATTTGTGGCATGGATTTAATTCCATTGCTCAAATCAGATGCAGTAATGGATGATCAGGCCATTGAAATGAGCGAATCGGCCATGAAATTGGCAGAGGTTCAAACATCGGTTGTTACCCGCGGAAATGTTTCAAAAGAAGTGCGGCTTTTTGGTAAAATTCAGGCCGACGAACGGTTGCTGAGAACGCAAACCGCCCATATTCCGGGTCGTGTGGAGCAATTGCTTGTGAATGCAACCGGCGAAAACGTTAAAAAAGGACAACTGATTGCCAAAGTCTATTCGCCTGAATTGCTTACCGCTCAAAAGGAATTACTCGAAGCATTGCAAATGGAGGATAAATATCCCGCCATGCTCGATGCGGCGCGCGAAAAGCTCCGTTTGTGGAAACTGAGTGATCAGCAGATTGCCGACATCGAAAAATCGGGCAAAGTGACCACCGTCTTCGATATATTTGCAACCACATCAGGTATTGTGGCCAACCGAAAAGTAAATACCGGCGACTATGTGTCAACTGGTGATGTACTTTTCGAAATGGCAGACTTGTCGAGGGTTTGGGCGCTTTTTGATGCTTACGAATCAGATTTATCGTGGATCTCACTAGGTCAAAATCTGGAATTTACTGCACAGGCCATTCCTGGAAAAACCTTCAGCGGAAAAATCACCTTCATCGATCCAGTGGTGGATGCTTCCTCCCGAATCACCAAAGTGCGTGTTGAAGTCCCAAATCCGGGACTGAAATTTAAGCCCGAAATGTTTGTGAACGGCATCATTCAGTCGAAGCAGGAAAGTTCTGGCGACCAGTTGATTATCCCACAGTCAGCCGTGTTGTGGACAGGAACCCGTTCTATTGTCTATGTGAAGTTGCCCGGCGCCGACCATCCGACCTTCAAAATGCGGGAGATCACCCTCGGCAGTTCAATGAAAGACACCTATGTGGTAATGGAGGGATTGGCCGAAGGAGAGGAAATTGTAACCAACGGCACCTTCAACGTGGATGCCGCCGCCCAGCTGGCCGGAAAAACAAGTATGATGAACCCGGCTGAATCTGTCGCTGATACTCAGCAGGTGACTTTGAGTCACCTGCTGAGTAATCGCACGCTCAGTAAAAAAATGATTAAAGTTTCCGGAGAATGCGAGATGTGTAAAGACCGCATTGAAACAGCTGCAAAAACAGTTTCAGGAGTAAAAAGTGCGGAGTGGACTGCCGAAAAACAAATGTTGCATATTGAGTTCGATTCATCCAAAACCAATTCGGACGCCATTCAGAAAGCCATTGCGGCTGTTGGTCACGATACCGAGAAATTCAAAGCTTCGGACAATGTTTACAAAGCGCTTCCGGAGTGTTGTTTATACAGAAAATGAGTTTGGGAAAATATTTAAAGTCCTGAATACCAATCTCCGTTGCATACTTGAAAAGGGAAGTCAAAATTTTTACGATTATAAGGTTATGTATAAATGGTTATATTTGAAGTTTGGGAGTAAAATAATTAATTTTATACAATGTTTAAAATAAAGGACTTATGGCAAATATTGGAGGTCGCCGGCGAGGGTTTTCTCCAACACCGAATAATTAAGCTAAGCGCTTCGCTAAGCTATTTTACCATATTCACCCTTGGCCCCATGATGCTCGTTATTATTTATATTTCCAGCCTGTTCTGGGGGCGCCGGGCTATCGAAGGATCCATTCACGACCAAATTAGCGGCCTTATTGGGGATGGGGCTGCCATACAGATTCAGGAACTCATCAAAAATGCCTCCATCAGCAGCAATAGTTTTTTGGCTGTCATAGGTATTGTATCCCTTGTATTTGCCGCCACAACCGTTTTTACCCAAATGCAGGATACCATGAATACGATCTGGAATTTGAAAGTAAAAACAGGAAGAGGATGGCAGCAAATGCTGAAAAACAGGCTTTTATCTTTTGCCATTGTGACTGGCCTCAGTTTTATGCTGCTCATTTCCCTTATTCTAAATGGAATACTGGAAGGTTTTATGAGTAAGCTGCAGGAGCTGTTTCCACAAATAGCCATTGTTTTGGTCTATTTGGTGAACATAGTCCTTACTTTGTTGGTGGTCGCTTCCTTGTTTGCCTTTATTTACAAGGTGCTGCCCGATGCAGTGCTTCAGTGGAAAGATGTGACGGCTGGAGCATTGTTTGCTTCGGTGCTCTTTATGATCGGAAAATTTTGTATCACCTTTTACCTCAATATCAGC